>CAJCJE010000857.1 GCA_903970565.1 Candidatus Melainabacteria bacterium
CCGGCGTTCGCGCTGCTGTTCTACCCGGTCACCGATCTGACGGTGCGCCGCGAATCCCGGCACCGCTACGCCGAGGGGTTCTTCCTCACCGAGGCCGACATCACCTTCTTCGCCGATCACCACCTCGCCGACACCGCGCGACGGGCGGACTCGCGCTGTTCGGTGCTGCTGGCCGAGGACCTGTCCGGCTTCCCGCCGACCTACCTGGTCACCGCCGGTTTCGATCCGCTGCGCGATGAGGGCGAGGCGTTCGCGGCACGGCTGCGGGAGGCCGGGGTCGCGGTCGCGCTGCGGCGGCAGCCGGACCTGATCCACGGTTTCGTCAGCTTCCTCGGCATCGGCGACCGATGCCGGGAGGCGACCGCCGAGGCCGCGGGCGCGCTGCGCGCCGGATTCGCGGTGGCCGCGAGCAAGCGACGGTAGCGGCTCCTACCGGACACGTAGCCGGCTCCTACCGGACATGTCGACGCCGCCGGCGGCGCAGGACACCGGCGGCGTTCGAGCTGAGCTGAGCCCGGTGGGGTGGGCGGGGGCACCACCCACCCCACTGGGAGTTGGCCTGCCGGTCAGACCTTCGGCGGGGCGACCGGCAGGCTTGGCACGGCCGGCACACTGGGCGCGGCCGGGACGGGCACCGGAAGGGGCACCGGCAGCGGCAGGCCGCCGAGCAGCCCGGTGATCAGGCTGAGCAGGGTGGTCAGGAGCGAGTTGAGCAGGTCGCCGATGGCACCGAGCGGGCCGGGCAGCGGCGGCAGGATGTCCTGCGGACTGGCGCTCCGCGTGGTCGGGGCCGGGGTCGGCGTCTTGCCGGCCTCGATCTGCTTGAGGGCCTGGGCCACGTCGTTGTTCAGGCCGGTAGCCTTGTCCAAGGTGGACGAAGCAGTCGCCGACATACCGGAACGGCCCTGCGGAGTGGCCAGTTTCGCCAGTTCGGCGGTGATCTGGTTGACCGCGTCCTGGGTACCGGCGACATCGCCGTTGAGGGCCGCCGCCTTGAGCTGGTCGTGCAGCACCTGGACCACGCCGGCCTGGTTCTGTAGGAATTGCGCGTTCGCGCTGGTGGGCGCGGGCGCCGAGACAGCTGGCAACGCTGATGCGGCGCTGGCCAGGCCGAAGCCGGTCATGGTGGCCACCGCGGCTACCGTCACTACGGCGATGGCACCAACTACGGTCCTCTTCATTTTCCTGGACCCTCCCGTCGGTTCGACGAAAACACACCCGATGATTCGAGAAGAACTCGCGTCGAGTCACATCCGGTGGCTCGCTCGTCATCGCCGATATCGTCGGCTCTGGTCGACATCCGCGCTACCAGTGCAAACAACGCGAGGAAATAATCGATCGCTGCGTGTGGCCAATTACGCTCCATGCGGATTGACTGTCACTCCGACCGGGGTCGACCAATCGAAGATCGGCCACGATCAGGTCAAGAAAAGGCGAAAAGTATCCGCAAGGGAACACTGCGGAGGGAACGCTGTCGCCCGACCGAACTACTTGGATCAGCTGGCGCCGACACGCCGACAACGCAACCCAGGATCACTCGTACAGGTGGCACGGCGATCGACGCGGGGATGACCCCACCGGCGGTGCGGCGCGGCGAGGTCGAGCGGTGCGCCTGGGGGCCTTGCGGTGAGCCACGGAACGAACCAGCCCTCTCCTCTGGAACGAGTCAAGAAAAGAACCTCCGGGTGGAGTCCGCCGCGACCGGGCGCGGGACGGTGCCGGCGTCCGATAAATCGGTTGTGTCGGAGGTGAGTGTCAGAGTGACATGGTGAGTGTGGCCCTGAACCGGTATCGGAGTGTCCTCGCGCTGCCCGGCGTCAGCGGACTGATGGTGCTGATGTTCGCTGCCCGGATTCCGCTCACCGCGGATTCGATGGTGCTCACCCTGCACGTGGTACTCGGCCTGCATCGCGGCTACGGCGCCGCCGGCCTGGCCGGGGCGGTGGTCACCATCGGCATGGCGCTGGGCGCGCCGGTCCTCGGCCGGCTGATCGATTCGGTCGGGCTGCGTTGGATGGTGGTGATCGCCACCGTCGGCGACGGCGCCTTCTGGCTGACCGCCGGACGGTTGAGCTACTCGGTGCTGTTGGTCACCGCGTTCGTCGGCGGTCTGCTCGCGCTGCCGGTGATGTCCATCGGCCGGCAGGCGATCGCCGCGCTGGTTCCGGAGGAGCAACGGCGCAGCGCGTACTCGCTGGACTCGATCTCGGTCGAGATGTCCTACATGGTCGGTCCGGCCCTCGGTGTCCTCGTCGCGACGCGGGCGTCCACCTACACCGCGCTGGTGACCGTCGGCGTGGCGACGGTGCTGTCCGGTATCGCGATCTACCTGGTCGATCCTCGGGTTCGGGGCGCCGACGAGCAGCCCGATCGGGGTATCCCCCGGCCGCCCCGGCGGAGTTGGCTGCGGGGTCGGCTGATCTCGGTGCTGGCCGTCAACTGCGGCGCGGTGTTCGTGCTGTCCGGCGTCGAGGTCGCGGTGGTCGCCACGTTGCGGATGTCCGGCCAGGTCGGTTGGACCGGGGTGGTGACCATCGCGATGTGCGTCGCCTCGGCCACCGGCGGCGTCATCTACGGCTCGGTGCGCAAGGCCCCCGGCTCGGCGATCCTGCTCGGCCTGATGAGCCTGCTGCTGCTCCCGGTCGGTCTGGCCGGCCACCAGTGGTGGGTGCTGTGCCTGGTGCTCGTGCCGACCAACCTGCTGTGCGCGCCGACCCTGGCC
>CAJCJE010000858.1 GCA_903970565.1 Candidatus Melainabacteria bacterium
GTCGGAGAGCTGGAACTCCAGCCGGGCAGCGGGATGGGTCGGGTCCAGCGGCAACCAGGCCCCGCCCGCCTTGCCCGCCGCCAGCTCCACCACCTGCACGTCCGGCCCGCGCTCCAGCAGCATACCGACGATCGAGTCGGGACCGACGCCGTACCGCTCGCGCAGCAGCCACGCCAACCGGTTGGACCGTTCGTCCAGCTCGCGGTAGGTCACCTCGACGCCATCGAACCGCACCGAGAGCCGCTCCGGGTACGCGGCCGCCGCCGCGCTGACCAGCTCGGTGAGGGTGCGCTGCCCGGTGCCGAAGTCGACCGGCGCCGGGTTCCACTCGGTCACCAGCTCGGCGCGTTCCTCCTCCGACAGCACCGAGATCGACGAGACCCGGCTCGAGGGAGCCGCGACGATCGCCGCCAGCGCCGTCCGGAAGTGCCCCAGCAGGCGGTCGAAACGCTCCCCGTCGAACATGTCGGCCGACCAGTCCATCCAGACGAACCCGTCGCCGGTGGAACGGGTGTTGATCTGGATCGACGCGTCGAACCGGGCGGTGCCGGTGTGCAGGTCGATGTTCTCGACCGTGAGGTCGCCGAACCGGAACTCGGCCATGATCTGCTCGGTCAGCAGGCTCAGGGAGATCTGGAACAGCGGGTTGCGGCCCGCTTCACGTTCGGGCCGCAGGTCCTCCACCACCCGGCCGAACGGAAGGGCCTGGTGCGCGAGCGCGTCGAACACCACGTCGTTCGCCCTGGCCAGCAACTCCTCGACGGTGGGGTCGCCGCCCAGATCGACCCGCAGTACCACCGTGTTCGCGAACAGGCCGACCACCGACTCCAGTTCCTGCCGGTTGCGCCCGGACACCACCGACCCGAACGGGACGTCGGTCTGCCCGGTGTAGCGGGACAACACCACCGCGAACGCCGCCGCGTACACCGCAAGTTCGGACATGTTCCGCTTACCCGCCAGCGCGCTGGCCGCCCGCAACAGGTCACCGGGGAACGCACGGACGGCCGCGGCGCCCCGGCCGGTCGGGGTGAGCGGACGGGGCCGGTCGCTCGGGAAGTCCAGCGTCGGCAGGTCGGCCAGCGCGGAGCGCCAGAACTCCACGTCGCCCTCCCTTGCCGCGGAATTCAACTGCTTGCGCTGCCACGCGGCCACGTCGACCGGGGTCAGGACGGGTTCGGGCAGGCCGGCGTCCGCGCCGCGCGTGGCCGCCTCGTACAGCGTGGCAAGGTCACTGATCAACAGACCGGTCGTCCAGCCGTCGGTGACGATGTGGTGGAACGTCAGCACCAGCACGTGATCGTCCGGCGCGAGCCGGAACAACGCCGCGCGCAGTACCGGCCCGGTGGCCAGGTCGAACGGTACCCGGATCTCGATCCCGGCCAGTTCGACCGCCCTGGCCCTGCGCTGTGCCTCGTCCGCCGGCTCCGAGACGTCGGTGACGGTCATCGGCACCTCGGCGACGTGGTCGGCGACGATCTGGAACGGCACGCCACGATCCACCCCGAAGGTGGTGCGCAGCGCCTCGTGCCGGTTCACCGTGTCGCGCAACGCGACCCGCAGCGCGCCGACGTCGAGGTCACCGTGCAGCTCCAGCACGAACGGCACGTTGTAGAGGGCCGGATCGGCGGCGATCTCGTGCAGCACCCAGATGTAGTGCTGCGCTTCGGTGACGGCCAGCCGACCGGTACGCGGCACCCGGACGATCCGGTCCCGCTCCGCCGCTGCCGCCTGCCGCTGCCGCAGCCGCATCCCCAACAGCGCTTTCCTGGCCGCGGCCACCGAGCTGTCGCCGTCGCCTGCCATTACGTCCACCTTTCCTGCCCTACCTTCAGCGGTCCAGGTCCGCGATGGTCTCGGCCAACTCGGCGAGCACCCGGCCCTGGTCATCGGACAACGCCCCGAACCTCCTGCGCAGCCGGTCGCCGTCCGCCTCACCAGTCGTGGTCAACGCGGCCAGGATGCGGATCGCGGTCCAGTGATGGGCGATCCGCTCCACCGACCGGCCGAGGACAGCCAGCCGGGGTTCGTCGATGGTCGTGGCCGCGAGCGCCAGCCAGTCGGCGTGCAGCGCGGTGTTGGCCAGCGCCGCACCGGCCACCAGGAACAGTTCGTCGCGGATGTCGTCGCCCTCGTCGAGCCGGCCGGCGACATCGGCCAGGTACGCCCGCTGGCCCGCCAGCCCCGCGAACCCGTCGACCGAACCCGCTTCGGTGGCGAAGCCGGCCAGGTTGGCTCGGATCGTCCGCACGATCGTGGCCCGGTCGAACGCGGGGAACGCGTCGGCGTCGACGGTGATCTCCAGCCAGCGGTTGGCGATCGGCACGTCGGTGAAGAACATGTCCCGGTCGTGCAGGATCGGGTTGCGCGAGTCGCGGGCCGCCGCCAGTTCGTCCAACCGGATGTCACCGTCGAACCGAGGGGGCACCGTGTCCAGCACCCGCACGGTGCCCGCGCTCTCGTCGTACCCGTACACGGTCACCATGTGGTTGGTGTGCACGTCCTGGTAGGCGGGCCGGAACGGCAGATAGAAGTTGTCCGCCGCGACCACGACCGGCACACCGTCGTCGATCTTGGCCCGCACCTGCGCCCAACCCTGCGCCGCGTCGACCGGATCGTGCCAGCGCGACCGGATCGGATGGTAGGGCGCCAGCGCCTCGTAGAGCGAGGTGCCGGGGGGAGTCGGGTAGTAGTACTCCTCGCGCCGCAGCCCGCCGGGCAGGTGCCGGAAACCCCAGGCCGCGCCCAGTGTCTCCAGCACGGGCAGGTCGTGCCAGCGCAGGATCGTCGCCGCGCTCGTCCACAGGCAGCCCACCAGGTCGTGCCGCCACGGCAGGACGTTGTCGAGCACCTTCGGTGCCGCCGCGGTCATGCCGCCGCTCCCGCGACCGGCGCCACCAGGGTCAGCGCGAACACGTGGATCGCCGGATTGTCCGGCATCCTCACCGAGGCCAGCCCTATCTCCCTCGGCACCGGCACCCTGGTGCGCCAGATGACCGGCGCCATGTTGCCCTGCACGTGCCGTGGATAGTGCAGGCTGTGGCAGCGCACCTCGACCTGCTCGCCGAAATGTGCGGGCGTCTCCGCCCAGAAGTCCGAGACCCGCAGCCACTCCGGGTCGACCGAACCGTCCACGTGGTGCAGGGACACCACGTCCTCGCTGCGCCGTTCGGCCGTGGCCAACAGGTACAGCCAGTCGTAGCGGCCGGCCGGCAGGGCGATGTGCTGGCGCGCGCACCGGAAATTGTCGTGTCCGGTCGCGTTCGGAGCGGGGAACCGGAAGGGCACCTCACCCAGTAGCACGGTGCCACCCGGTTCGGGCAGATCCTCCGAGGGGAAGGTGTTGGACCAGATGTTGAACCCGCCCTGGTCCAGCTCGGACTTCGGGGTGATGCCCCGGTTGTCGAAGTATTCGCCAAGATCGACGGTGATCGCCGTCGAGTGCCGCAGCGCGGTCATGGACACGTGTCACTCCTGAGTGCCGTGATCGGAATCGAGTGCGTCAAGGTCTTGTCGTTCGTTCTCTCCCGGCCCGGCCGGTAACGCAGCAGCGCCCACAGGTCGCCGTGCACGGTGCGCGGGCGCACGTGCAACGGGACATCGGTGCGGTCGGTCGGGAAGGCGACAACGCAAGGATCACGGGTCGGCCGTGCGCCCGGCGTCGTGTCCAGCAGGTCCAGCAGTTCGTCCGGATCGCCCAGCCAGGCGTCCAGCCCGGCGAGGCCCGCGCCGTGGTGCACCGCCGGATCGGTACCGGAGGCCCGTACCACCGCGGTCGTCATGGCAGCGCTCGCGTACCAGGCCACCACCCTGGTTGCCCCCGGGTCGGGCCCGCCGTGCGGCATGGGCAGCCGCGGTCGGGTCAGGTCACGCGCCATGCCCGCCTCGGTCAACGGCTTGTCGTCATCGGGCAGGTGGAACGCGGTGACGCGGTAGCCGAGCGAGGCATAGTAGGGCAGCAGACACCGTTCGATCACCGCGTCCAGTCGCACGACGCGATGTCCCTCGGCCAGGGCCAGCTCCTCCACCTGTGCCATCAGTCGCGCGCCGGCGCCCCGGCCACGTGCCCCCGGCGCGACGGCCACCCGCGACACCCACATGGCGCCGTCGGGCAGCACCGTGGTCCTGGCCAGCGCGACGACTTCGTCATCGACGCGCGCCACCCGGACACTGCCGCCGCGCGCGAGGAAGCGCATCAGCTCCTCGGTCCCCTCGACCGAGCCATCCGGCCTAGGTAATCCGGGCACCGGGTCGGAACCCGCATACGCCGCACGGGTGAACATCATCAGCTCCGCCGCGGTATCCGCCCCCACCGTATTCGCGGTGACCGTGGTCAATTGTGCGAAATCGACCATTACGGGGACCGGCGGAATTGTAGCGGCAATATCGAGATCATGGCGTACTATTCGCACGAAGACTCAACGGCCGCAGGTCCGTCCAGACCCGGTCGATGTGTTCAAGACACGCCTGTGTGGTCCCGGCCATGCCCTCCGATCGCCAGCCGGCCGGGATGTCTCGCCCCGCCAACCAAACGGAGTACTGATCCTCGCCGTTGACCACCACAACGTAGTTCGGTTCCCCCTCGGCCCCCAGTGCCATTCGGCTTCCCTTCATTTCGTAGGTTCGGCCGCAGTTTATGGTGATTGTCGACGGCAAGGGAAGGTGTGACCCCGACCAGAATTCACGTGACCACGGCAAGATCGCGCGGATCGCGCAGTCGTCGCACCTGCCCGAACAGCATCGGCAGCGCCGAGAGCGCCATCACGACGGTGCCGACCGCGACACCGGTCCGAGGACCGAGGTATTCGCCGATGAGGCCCGCGGCCACACCGCCGAGCGGGATCACGCCGAAGATCAGCAGCCGGTAGGCGCCGATCGACCGCGCCAGCCCGTCGGCCAA
>CAJCJE010000859.1 GCA_903970565.1 Candidatus Melainabacteria bacterium
CGCGCAGTTCGGCGCGCAGCGCGTCGCGGGTCGCCCGCCGGGCCGCGCCGCGTACGGCCAGACCCGCCGAGATCCGCGCGCTCCAGCCACGAAACAGCAGCATCGCCAGCGGCAGCGCGACGACCAGCGCGATGACCAGGCTGACCAGCAGCGGCACGTGCGCCACGGTCAGGATCACCGTGATCACCACGACCAGGCCGACCCTGGCGAGGGTGTAGAGCGCCAACTGCTGGCCGAGATTGGCCGGCGGCGCGGGTGCCGAGGCCGCGGGTGCCGAGGCCGGTATGGAGGCCGCCGACCCGGAGGCAGGCGCGGAGGGCGCTACCGACGACACCGAGGGCGTTGGCACAGTCGACTGTGGTGCGGCGGCTGGCGACTGTGGTGCGGCTGGCCGCTCAGCGGACTCCACGGAGTCCTGGCGGTCGGACGGCTGGTCGGAAATGGCACTGTCTCCTACGCTTCCACCACGGGAGTGCACCCCCGCCGGGCTGCTGTTTTGCTGCACGCGACCACGCTACGCGCCGGGAAACCGCCGGCCGCGAAGGCGTCCGCGCCAGGCACCCAGCGCAGCCGAACGAACGCACTGCGTATACCGAACGTCCCGTTTTGTCCCTTACTCCCTCTTTACTATCGGACTAGCGTTCGAGTACCCGTAGGGCGAGATGCCACTATGCGACCGGAACGCCGGATCCCACCCTGTGATCGATCCACCTAGAGGAGGACGAGAGTGACTGCCGCAGTTCAGCACAACCGTCAACAGGTCAGCGAGCGTCTGCTCACTCCTGGCGAAGTGGCCACCCTGTTCCGCGTCGACCCCAAGACCGTGACCCGTTGGGCAACGGCCGGCCGGATCGGCTCGATCCGCACCCCCGGTGGACACCGCCGGTTCCGCGAGTCCGAGGTCAAGACACTGCTCGCGGAACTCACCACCGAGGCGAGCGAGCCGGTGCGCGGCTGAGGGACCGCACACTGGTAGTTCGCTACCGGTAGCTGAGGTACTCGCGCCGTTCGTCCCCACTCGGTCCGGGCACGTTCGGTTCGACTTCGGTACCGACCCGCGCTTCGTGGGTCGTAGCTCAACTCGATAACAGCTGTCAGTCGAGGGCAGAGACGTCAGCCGGGTTGGCAGTGCCTCCAGAAGTTCGTCGAGTCTGGTGGGGAGACACCGCCGGGACCACGCAACGGTCCCACTCTGCAACTCCTCCCCTTCCCCTCGCCGGACGGGGATGCTGCCAACCCGCAGCCCAATGGTGATCTCGGGATGTCAATTCCCGCCTGTCCACCCCGGAGGTAACCGGCCATGCAGTCCACGCTCGGCCTGTTCATCGGGGCCGTCATCCTCGCGCTGCTGGTGTGGCGCCTGGTCACACCCGGTCGCGTCAGTGTCGGCGCGCGACACAGGCCGATGGCGCCGGACGACGACGCGGACTTCCTGCGCAGACTCGGCGAACAGATCCGGCGCGGTGACGACGACGACCACCCTGCCGACGGCTGAGCGGCTGATTCACCCGCCGGGCGGGTGCCCACCCGCTCAGCACGAACGGGTCAGCGGCGCGAGCTGTCGTTGGGGAAGTCGTCGGCCACCGTCGAGCCCAGTTCCAGCAGGGCCAGCCGGGTGTCCGGCGCCAGCCGCTCCAACTCGATCTCGGCGCCTTCCTCCAGGTGCGGGTCGAACGGGATGCGGCAGACCGCCCGGCAACGCGCGCCGAAGTGCTCGGCCAGCTTGTCCAGGTTGACCGCGCCGGAGCGGGGCCGCACCGAGTTGATCACCGCGACCGACCGGGACACCAGGTCGTGGTATCCGTGCGCGTCCAGCCAGTCCAGGGTGGCCGAGGCGCTGCGGGCACCGTCGACCGAACCGGAGGAGACGATGACCAGCGAGTCGGCGATGTCCAGGACACCCTTCATCGCCGAGTGCATCAGGCCGGTGCCGCAGTCGGTGAGCACGATGTTGTAGAAGTGCTCCAGCAGGTCGATGGTGCGCCGGTAGTCGTCCTCGCTGAACGCCTCGGACACGGCCGGGTCCTGTTCGCTGGCCAGCACCTCCAGCCGGCTCGGGCCCTGCGAGGTGTAGGCGCGGACGTCGCTGTAGCGGGTGATCCGGCTGGAGTCGCGCAGCAGGTGCCGCACGGTCGCGGTGGTCTCCAGCGGGATCTTCTGGCTCAGCGTGCCCCGGTCCGGGTTGGCGTCCACCGCGATCACCCGGTCGCCGCGCAGGGAGGCGAAGGTCGAGCCTAGGGTGGTCGTGGTGGTGGTCTTGCCGACGCCGCCCTTCAGGCTGAGCATGGCGATCTTGTAGCAGCCGCGCAGCGGTTGGTTGATCCGCGCGATCAGCTCGCGGCGCTGCACGTCGGCCGGGCTCTCGCCCATGTTGACCAGGTGCCCGCTGGCCTTGTAGACCGCGCGCCGCCAACCGGTCTGCGGTGGGCGCTTGGCCTGCTTGAGCAGGTGCGAGGAGGACAGCTCGTGCGCGGCGGACTGGGTCAGTCGGGACAGGTTGCCCGACGGCGCGCCGGGAACCGGCGGTCCACTCGGCGGCACGGGCGGCTGCGCGGGTCCGCCGGCCGGGTACTGCTGCTCGAACGGGAACGCGGCATGGTTGCCGGGCTGCTGCGAATTGACCGGGTACGGGCCGGACTGGTTGGTGGGCGCGGCATAGGGCCCGGCCGGAACGCCGGGGGCCGGGTAGGGACCGGACTGGCTGCCCGCCGCGGCATAGGGACCGGACTGGCTACCGGGCGCGGCATAGGAGCCGGACTGGCTCCCGGGCGCCGGATACGGACCCGACTGGCTGCCCGGCACGGCGTACGGTCCGGGCTGACCGGGGGCCTGCGGCTGACCGGGGGCCAGGGGTGGCCCGGAGGGCTGGCTCTGCGCGGGAAATCCACCGGAGGGCGGGTTCTGCGCGGGCAGCCCACCAGAAGGCGGGTTCTGCGTGGCGAAACCACCCGATGGAGGTCCCTGTATCTGGGTGTGGGCCGCGCCGTCGATGGCGAATCCGCCGGAGGACGCCTCGGTGTAGTAACCCTCCGCCGGACCGACCGGCTGCATGGCCGGGTGGGTCAGATCGTCCTGCGGTTGGTTCGGGTCGACGTGGAGAGGTTCGGCTGCCTGGTGCGCGCCACCGTCCGGCTCGACCTGGTGCTGGCCGGAGCCTTCGGAATCCGGATGGTAGAAGTCGGGCTGCTCCGCGTTCGGCGGCTGCCAGGCCCCGCCGTATCCCGGCGCTGGCTCTTCGTAGCGTCCCGTCACCGCTGGAGTCCTCCCTGCAAAAGATCGCGACCAACCAGCTGTTGACGGTAGTCGCCGAGGTCTCCAGGGTCGACCTGGGGCCGGTTGGGCACCCAGGTCGTCACCCAGATCTGTGGCTGCTCGAAATCTCTGTCCTCGTCGGGGTATCGCGGCTCAGCCGACGCCCGCGTAGGAGTGCAGGCCGGTGACGACGAGGTTGATGAAGAACAGGTTGAAGATCATCACGGCGAAGCCGAGCGCGTTGATGATCGCCGCCCGCGTCCCCCGCCAACCCGCGGTGGCCCGCGAGTGCAGGTAGGCCGCGTAGATCACCCAGGCGACGAACGCGGTGGTCTCCTTCGGGTCCCACTGCCAGTAGTGACCCCAGGCCGAGTCGGCCCAGATCGCGCCGCAGATGACGCCGAAGGTGAACAGCGGCAGGCCGAAGATGGTGGTGCGGTAGGCCAGCCGGTCCAGGGTGTCCGCGGTCGGCAGTTTCGGCCCCAGCCGGGCGAAGCGGTTGGCGTTGCGGTCATAGGCGGTGCGGATCAGGTACAGCACGCTGGCGACACCGGGAACCAGCAGGATGCCGCTGGCCGCCGAGACGACCGTGACATGGATGGCCAGCCAGTAGGACTGGAGAGCCGGCTCGACCGGTTCGGCAGCGGTGTAGAGCACGGTGCCGCCGAGGAACAGCAGGATCACCACGGGCACCAGCACGAACCCGGTGGCGCGCCGGATCGGGAACTTGCGCATCAGCACGGTCCAGGTGCTCAGCGCCACGAAGCACAGCACCGACATGTACTCGTACATGTTGCCCCACGGCGGCCGGTCGGTGGCCACTCCGCGCAGCACGATCGCGGTCAGGTGCAGGGCCAGACCCAGCACCACCAGCGCGACGCCCATCCGACCGAGACGTTCCGGCAGCGGCCGTCTGGTCTCGATGGTCCGGCCGATGTGCATGGCCGGCTCGACCGCGCTCGGCCCGGCCGGGGCGGTGGTGGACTCGGCGGTCGAAGGGCCACCGGCGCCGACCAGCTGACGGGCCGGGGCGGCGTTGCCGGCGCCCTGCTTCACCCGGCTGAAGGCGCCCTCGGCGAGGCAGAACAGCATCGCCAGCACGTAGATGCCGGTCGCGCTGCCGTAGCACCAGCTGCTGTAGTGGGCAATTGTCTCGTTGACCGGCATCAGGCGTCCTTTCCAGCCGTCGAACGATCCGCACCGGCAACCGCGTCGAGAATGCGCGCGGAGAGCCTGGTGAACTCCTCGCCATAACCAGCCTGGTCGGTGCGGGCCAGACCGCCAACGTCAATCACGGTACGTCCAGCGGGATCGTCGTCACCCGCCGGGGTGACCCGCACCCAGATCCGACGGCGCTTGATGACCAGCGACGTGACCAGGCCGAGCAACAGCAGCACCGCGAAGACCAACACGTAGTCGGCGGTGGGGTCGTGGGTGATCATCAGCGACACCCAGCGCTGCACCGCGTCGAACCTGACCTTGGTGCCATCCGGCAGGGTGACCTGCTGGCCGAGGGACAGATTCGCCTGGGCGACCAGCTTCAGGCTGCCGTTGTCGACCATGTTCTGGTCGATGTCGAAGATGGACTGCTCGTCGGAGTCCGAGCCGAGGTTGCCCTCATAGATCTGGGCCGCGACGCCGGGATTGTTCGGCGCCGGGAAGCTGGAGGTCATCACCCCGTTGGTGATGACCGCGGTCGGCGCGAACAGCCCGGTCACCGCGATCTGCTTTTTGTGCAGCTCGGTCGGATCGGTGATGCCGGGCGGGTCGAACTTGGTGGCGCCCTCGGACAGGTAGGTGACCGCGTCGTCGGGCTTCCACTGGATCACGTTGGTGCGCTGCTGGCCGTTCGGGTAGGTCACGGTGAACACCGGCGCGTAGCCGTTGCCGGCCAGGTAGACCTTGTCGCCGTCGATGTTCAGCGGCGAGTTGACCTTCAGGTCGTAGGACTGCCAGGTGTTCGGGTCGTTCCGTGGATCGTCCTGATAGGACAGTCCGGCGTCGAAGCTGTCCGCCTGGGCGGTGGACAGGAAGGTCGAGCTGAAGTTGTTCACCCGGATGCAGAACGGAGCCAGGTCGGTGCCGTCCACCCGCAGGCCCGGCGTGAAGGAGTCGTAGGCCAGTACGCCGGAGTTGCACCACTGGGACTGCTGGTTGCCCTCCGCCAGCACGATCGACTGACCGGAGTAGCCGTACATCTTGCCGATGGCGAAGGCCACGATCAGCCCGAGCATGGCGAAGTGGAAGATCAGGTTGCCGGTCTCGCGCAGGTAGCCGCGCTCGGCGGAGATGCTGCGCGCGCCGTCCGGTTCGGCCCGCTCCACCACGCGCCAGCCGCGCAACTGCCGCTTGGCCGCGTCCAGCGCGGCCAGCGGTTCGGCGGCGACGGTCGACGCGGTGTGGTGCGGCATCCTGGCCAGGTTGCGCGGGGTGATCACCGGTTTCGCGGTGGCCTGCCGGAAGTACTCGACGGTGCGCGGCAGCAGACAGCCGACCAGCGAGACGAACAGCAGTACGTAGATCGCGGCGAACCAGACACTGCCGTACACGTCGAAGAACTGGGCCCGGTTGAGCAGCTGCCCCCACCAGCCGTGGTCGTCGATGTACTGCTGGGCCAGCGGCGGGTTGAGCGGGAACTGCGGCAGCAGCGCGCCGGGCATGGCCCCGACGGCCAGCAGGAACAGCAGCATCAGCGCGGTGCGCATGGTGACCAGCCCGCGCCAGGTGTTGCGCACGAAGGCCAGCAGCCCGCGCACCGGCGAACCGGGCGGCGGCGCGACCTGTTCGGTCGGCTCGTTCACGGTCCTGGTCACCATGTCACGCTCCCGGTCACGAGCGGTTCACGATCCCGGCCCCAACCTTGCTCATCTCGACTGCCGATCCTCTTTCCGGTCCTCGTCCTCGTCGTCGACATCTCGGCCGGCCCGGTCATATCGGCGAGGTGTCGTTGGTGACCACGGTCTCCCGCAGCCAGCCGATCAACTCGTCCCACATCCCGGTGACCAGGGCCACCCCGACACACAGCAGCAGCACCCCGCCGAAGACCTGCATCCCGCGCACGTGCCGGCGCAGCCAGCCGGTGGCCCGCACCGCCCAGCGGGCGCCCAGCGCGAGCACCACGAAGGGCACACCGAGGCCGAGGCAGTAGGCGAGGACCAGCAGAACGGCCCGGACGGTGTTGCCGACGCCGGCCTCGGTGGCGTCGGCGACCGAGAGCACCCCGGTCAGGGTGGGGCCCAGGCAGGGCGTCCAGCCCAGCGCGAACACCGCGCCGAGCAGTGGCGCACCGGCCAGCGTCGACAACTGCCGCGGCGCGAAGCGGAATTGGCGTTG
>CAJCJE010000860.1 GCA_903970565.1 Candidatus Melainabacteria bacterium
CGCCATGCCACCGTTGACATTGACGTCCATCGGAAAGTTCCAGCCACGGCCGATGAATTCGCTGCGCATCGCATCCGTCCTCGGGTTCGTTCGTGGATTGGTCGGGTGTCGGCCGGGTCGGGGCCGAGGCCGATCAGCCCGGTGTCAACGGAATCAGCTCACCGGCAACGGTGATCGTCTCGGCGCCGATCATGATTTCCGGCGCCACCATCGTGATCGCGGTGTCCGAGGCGAGGGTGAGTGATTCGCCGCCGTTGATGATCACGTTGCCCGTCGGGCCGGTGGTGATCACCAGCATCGGGGTTTCCGAGGTGCTCACCCCCGGTGTCGCGTTGGCCTGCATGATGACCATCGCGCTGACCTGGTCGATGTAGATGCCGTGGTTGCCGGCCTGGGTGCCGAGAGTGATCGAGGACGCCAGCGGCGGCCCCTCGGCCAGCCGACCGGCTTCGCCCCCGGCACCACCACCACCGCCGCCGCCGCCGCCGAGCAACCCACCGGCCACGCCGGCGAGTCCGCCGCTCGAACCGGGGACGGAGCTGCCGAGCGTCTCGCCGACGAGTCCGCCCTCGGTGTCCGTTCCGCCGGACATGCCCGGCATCGGCTGGTCGTTGAAGATCAGCGCGTTGCCGGTCGCGGTGACCAGTCCGGAGCGCACCACCTCGCCGACCATGCCGGGCGACTGCTGGACCGCGCCGAGCGCACCCATCGCCATTACCCCACCGGCCCCACCCGCGCCGCCCTCGGGACTTCCCGCGCTCGGCAGTCCCGGCATACCGGCGGAGTTGGCGATCAGGCCGGCCCCGGACATGTCGACCAGCATTCCGCCGACCTGCGAACCGGACATGCTGAAGTCGCCGTTGACCGCGCCACCGCTGAACGCGGCGCCGCCGAGGCCGGTCGCCTGCATGGCCTCCCCGGTCGGGGTGAGCGCCGCGATGGTGGCCGCGATGCCCTCCAGATCGGTTGCCATGCCGGCGATCTGACCACCCGCGCCACCCAACCCGCCGGCGAGCGCGGCGAGCGCGGCCATCGGGCCGCCGGAGGAGAGGTTCCAGGAGGTCTGGTTGTTCACCAGGCTGCCGACCACGTACGGCCGGCGGGGGTCGCTGAACTCGAAGACCAGCAGCACCTCGTTGCCCACCTCCGGCACGAACAGCGCCCCGGTGTTGGGTCCGGCGCTGAACTGGCCGACCGGCGCCCAGTCCGTCTCGAAGTCCGGGGACAGCCAGGGCAGCACCACCTTGACCCTGGCTCGCCCCATCGGGTCGAGCACGTTGCTGACCACGCCGCAGACGACGCCCTCGATCTTCGGCCGCCGGCTGGACAGCGCCCGCGAGGTCAGGCCGAGCACGCTGCGGTCCTCGCGGCCGTGCGCGGCGAAGGTGGTGTGGTAGCCGTACTCCCGGTCGTCGAAGATGTGCCGCACGTGCGAGACCAGCCAGTTGCCGGACAGCGCGGTGAGCACGTTGGACACGTTCACCAGGCAGCCGGGTTGGATCGTCGGATCGCCGAGTGCGTCACCCTCGGCCTCGGCGGCGGTGACCCCGAGTTCGGCGCCCAGCGCGCCGGCCGAGTCGGTGCCGGCGGTGTGCACGCTGGTCGCGTCGGCCAGCGGCCGGTCCACGATGATGTGCGCGGTCGGGCTCGGCGGCGGTCCCAGCGCGTTGGCCCCCAACGGTGAACCGGCGCCGCCGAGCAGGCCGCCAAGGCCCTCCGCCGAGCCGCCGACGGAGGAACCGCCCCCGCCGAGCAGCTGGTCGACCGAGCTGGCCTCCGAGGCCACCTCGCCGACATCGGTCAGGCCCTGGGAGATGTCGCCCATCACATCCCCGATGTCCGACCTGACCGCGCCCGCACCGGTCGGGCCCTCCTCGAACTCCCGGCCCAGGGCGTTGGCCGAGAACGCGCCGCCGGACGGGGTCGTCCCCGGCGCGGCGAAGGCACTGACCTGCATCGGGTCCCAGACCCGGACCTCGACGTCGGGAGTGAGGTTGCCAGCGCTGACCCTGGCCCGGAAGGAGGTCAGGTTGCGCCGGAAGACCAGTTCCGGGGCGAGGCCGGCGACCGAGGGGGCGCTGACGGTGGAGGCCGGCCGGAAGAAGAACTGGCCGGCGCTCATGCCGAGTTCGTAGCCGATCTCCAGGGCACGTTCGGTAAGGAACTCCGCGTCGGTCTGGTTGACCTGGGCCAGATAGGCGTGCGTGGTGCTGGATTCGACGATGCTGCCGCAGGTCAGTCCGGCCTGGGTGGCGATCTCCCTGGCCAGGTCGGAATCGGTGGTGTTGAGGTAGGTCTTGCTGTGCCGGGCGCGCTGCAACCGGTGCAGGGTGGTGTAGCCGCGCACGGTGGTGTAGCTGGTCATGCCGTACATCGAGCCCTCGATCGCGGTCACCTCGGCCACGATCAGGTTGGCGTTGGCGCCGTCCACGCTGGTGCCCGACACCGACAGCTGGGTGCCGATGGTGATGCCGGCCTGGCTCAGCACGAGGCCGTCGAGGTCGCGGAAGGTCAGTTCCACCATGCCGGGCAGGTTGAGCTTGTTG
>CAJCJE010000861.1 GCA_903970565.1 Candidatus Melainabacteria bacterium
CACTGTGCTCACTCAGCCGGCAGGACACCGCGGCCGGTCGAGTGAGCACAGTGGACCGAACGCGCGTCGATGTCGACCGCAGGGACAACCTCGACGCCCGCACCACGCCGCTGCGGCCCGCCGCCGACGCGGTCGAGCTGGACACCACGAACCTTGACGTGAACGGGGTCATCAACGAGTTGCTGTCCCTTGTGGACAGTCGTGGTATGCGTGAGGTCGCCGAACGGACCGGCCAGTGACCGATACCGCGACCGCCGAGGACCTGCTCGCACAGCTGCCGGCCGCTTCCTCGCTGGCCTGGCACCGGATCGCCCGCTGGATCAGCCGCTGGGTCTACCTGATCCCGTTCCGTCCGCGTGTCGAGGGCCTGCGCCACATGCCGGCCACCGGGCCGGTCGTCGTGGTGATCAACCACAGCACCCTGGTCGAAGGCCCCATCCTGCTGGGCAGGCTGTCCCGCTACATCGTCTTCCTGGTCAAACAGGAACTGTTCGTCGGCCCGGCCGGCTGGTTCCTGTCCAGGATGGGGCAGCTCGCGGTGCGCAGGGGAGAGCCGGACCGGGCCCCGCTGGTCGAGGCGCAGCGGGTGCTGCGGGCCGGCGGCGTCATCGGCGTGTTCCCGGAGGGGTCCCGCGGCGAGGGCGACGTGGCCAGCGCGCACAACGGCGCGGCCTGGCTGGCGATCTCCACCGGTGCCGCCGTCGTGCCGATAGCCTGCCGGGGCACCTACCGCACGCCCGGCGCCCGGCGCCGCTTCCGGCCTAAGGTGGACGTACTGGTCGGCGCACCGTTCACCCTGCCCACCCAGCGCGGCCGGGCCGCGGTGGCGGCGGCGACCGAACAGATCCGGGTGGCGCTGGCTGCCCTGGTCACCGAACTGGACGCGATTCGCGCCGGTAGCCGACCTTCGGATCAAGACGACTCGTCGATTTCCGGCGAGTGAGAGAGTGAGCAACAGCGGTGAGTGAGTTGGACGGCACCTGGACCGAGGAGTCCGATTGGGCCGTAGGGGACATGACCGAGGACTCCGACGACGCCGAGGTCGCGATTGCCCAACCGGTACTGGCCGTCGTCGGCCGGCCGAACGTCGGTAAGTCGACCCTGGTCAACCGCCTCCTCGGCCGGCGTGAAGCGGTCGTTCAGGATATTCCCGGCGTGACCAGGGACCGGGTCGCCTACGACGCGCTGTGGAACGGACGTAAGTTCACCGTCGTCGACACCGGCGGCTGGGAACCCTCGGCGAAGGGCCTCCAGGGCGCGGTCGCCGCCCAGGCCGAACTCGCCATGCGCACCGCCGACGCGATCGTCGTCGTCGTCGACTCCACCGTCGGCGCGACCGCGACCGACGAGGCGGTCGCCAGGGTGCTGCGCCGTTCCGACCGCCCGGTCCTGCTGGTCGCGAACAAGGTCGACGACGAGCGACGGCTGCCCGACGTGGCCAGCCTCTGGTCGCTCGGCCTCGGCGAGCCCTACCCGGTCAGCTCCCTGCACGGCCGGGGCTCCGGCGATCTGCTGGACGCGATCCTGGCCGCGCTGCCGGAAACCCCTCGGGAAACCTTCGGCGCCACCGGTGGCCCGCGTCGCGTCGCCCTGATCGGCAAGCCCAACGTCGGCAAGTCCAGCCTGCTCAACCGGCTGGTCGGCGAACAGCGCTCGGTTGTGGACTCCGTCGCCGGCACCACCGTCGACCCGGTCGACTCCCTGGTCGAACTCGACGGCCAGGTATGGCGGTTCGTGGACACCGCCGGCCTGCGCAAGAAGGTCAACACCGCCAGCGGCATGGAGTACTACGCCTCGCTGCGCACCAAGGGCGCCATCGACGCCGCCGAGGTGGTGATCGTGCTGCTGGATGCCAGCGAGCCCATCAGCGACCAGGACCTGCGGGTGCTGAGTATGGTGATCGACTCCGGCAAGGCGATGGTGCTGGCCCTCAACAAGTGGGACCTGCTCGACGAGGACCGCCGCTACCTGCTCGACAAGGAGCTGGACCGCGAACTGACCCGGCTGCCCTGGCCGGAACGGATCAACATCTCCGCCCAGACCGGCCGTTCGGTCGCCAAGCTCGCCCCGGCCCTGCGCACCGCGCTGACCTCCTGGGACCAGCGGGTGGGTACCGGCGCGCTGAACTCCTGGCTGTCCGACCTGATCGCCGCCACCCCGCCGCCGGTGCGCAGCGGCAAGCAGCCCAAGGTTCTGTTCGCCACCCAGGCCCAGACCAGGCCGCCGACCATCGTGCTGTTCACCACCGGGTTCCTGGAGGCCGGCTACCGCCGGTTCATCGAGCGCAAGTTCCGCGAGACCTTCGGCTTCACCGGCAGCCCGGTGCGCATCTCGGTGCGGGTTCGGGAGAAGAAGGCCCGTAAGTAGGCCCTCCTGGCCGGCGTGTCCGGCTCGTTGCCCGCGAAACCGGATACGCTGCTGAACACACTGGCGTCCACCAGAGTGACGTGAGAGGTACCGCGTGGCCAACGGTGACAACGGGCCGGAGCCGAGCGCCCCGGTTCGCCTCGTACTTGCCGACGATGAAGCGCTGCTGCGGCGCGGCCTGAGAGTGCTGCTGGAGGCCGACGGCCGGGTCAAGATCGTCGCCGAAGCCGCCGACGGTGACGAACTGCTCGCCGCGATCGTCGAACACCGGCCGGACGTAGCCCTGATCGACGTCCAGATGCCCGGCACCGACGGCCTCTACGCGCTCCGCCGGATCCAGTCCCTGCCACACCAACCGGCCACCGCGATCCTGACCACCTTCGACATCGACGAGTACATCGCCGAAGCACTCGAACTCGGCGCGCACGGCTTCCTGCTCAAGGACGCCGAGCCGGAGGCCCTGGTCCGCGCCGTTCTCGACCTCGCGGCCGGGGGAGCGGTGCTGGACCCGAGGATCACCGCGCGGCTGCTGCCCGCCCTGCGCAGCAGCGGCGGCCAACTGCGGATGGCCCGTGCGATGGGCACCCTCAGCGCCCGCGAACGCCAGGTCCTCGACCTGCTCTCCGGCGGGCGCTCCAACGCCGCCATCGCCGCCCGCCTCGGCCTCACCGAGGCCACCGTCAAAAGCTACGTCTCGACCGTGCTGAACAAACTCGGCGTGCAGAACCGCGTCCAGGCCGCGCTGGCCGCGCAACGCGGCGGCGGTCCCAGCGGTCCCAGCGGAGCCTGGCTGCCGTGACCGCGCTGCCCGGAGTCACCGACCTGTCCGACCGGCTGCCGCGCGCCGGCCGACTCGACACCCTCCGGTTCCGGCTCAGCGCCGGCCTGGCCCGAATCCCGCGCGTCCTGCGCATCGTGGCCGAGGAGATCCTCGGCCACGATGCGCAGGACGCGCGGGATT
>CAJCJE010000862.1 GCA_903970565.1 Candidatus Melainabacteria bacterium
TCGGGTGCGGGGCACGACCGCTCTGCTCGGCCCCGCGTTCGTCGCGGCCGTCGCGTACATCGATCCAGGAAACTTCGCCACCAACCTCACCGCGGGAGCACGGCTTGGCTACGCGCTGGTCTGGGTCATCGTGCTGGCCAACATGGTCGCGATGCTGGTGCAGTACCTGTCGGCGAAACTCGGCGTGGCCACCGGCCGCGACCTTGCGGAGCTGTGCCGCGACCACCTACCCAGACCGGTCTCCTTCGGCCTGTGGGTACAGGCCGAACTCGTCGCGATGGCCACCGACCTCGCCGAGTTCGTCGGCGCGGCGGTCGGCCTCAACCTGATCTTCAACGTCCCACTGCCGGCTGCCGGTGCAATCACCGCGCTGGTGTCGTTCGTCGTGCTCGGCCTCGACCAGCGCGGCTACCGTCGGTTCGAACTGGCCATCGCCGGCTTCTTCGGCATCGTGTTCCTCGGCTTCGCCTACGACCTGATCTGGGTGCACGCCAGCCCCGGTGGCGTCGCGGCCGGCCTGATCCCCAGCTTCGGCGGTGCCGACGGCATCGTGCTCGCGGCCGGCATCATCGGCGCGACCGTCATGCCGCACGTGATCTACCTGCACTCCGCGCTCACCAAGGCGCGGGTCCGGGTGCGCGACGACGCCGAACGCCGCGAGGTGCTGCGCTTCCAGCGTCTGGACGTCCTGATCGGCCTCGGCGCGGCCGGCGTCATCAACCTGGCCATGCTGATCGTGGCCGCCGCGATCCTGCACCGCACCGGCAACGGTGCCGGCACTGGTTCGGCCGATCCCATCATTGCCACGCATTCCGCGCTGGGCCGGCTCGTCGGCGGCGGCGCGGCACTGGCCTTCGCGGTCGCCCTGCTCGCCTCCGGGCTGTCCTCCTCCAGCGTCGGTACCTACGCCGGCCAGGTGGTGATGCGCGGATTCATCCACCGGAGCATTCCGCTGCTGCTGCGCCGCGCGCTGACCATGCTGCCCGCGCTGCTCGTCCTCGCGCTGCGGCTGCCGCCGACGCGGAGCCTGGTGATCTCCCAGGTCGTGCTGTCCTTCGGTATTCCGTTCGCGCTCGTCCCGCTGGTCATGCTGACCCGCAATCCGGCCGTGATGGGCGCGTTCGTCAACAACCGCGTGACCACCGCCCTGGCCGCCGGCTGCGCGGTCGGCATCATCCTGCTCAACGTCTACCTGCTCACCCACCTCGGTGTCGGTTGAGCAACCAAACCGACACCTCTGCGCGGCAGCAATCAGCTAGTTCGGTGCGACACTCATCTGTGAACACCAGTGGAGGTTGGCCATGTCGGACATCCACAGCCTTGCCCTCGCCCTGATCCTGACCGGTCTGCTCGGTGTCGCGTCCATGCTGATGTACCTGGCCGCCTACAAACGGCTGACCCCGCAACTCATCCCGGTCAGCCACCGGCGCCGGGTACTGGCCTGGCGCCGGTGCGCCCCGGCGGTCCTGCTCGGCTCGGCCGGCGCGACCGCGATCGGTCTGCTCCTGCTGGTCGCCACCGCACTCGCGTTCGCCGTCTGATCGCGCTTGCGGCTGATCGCCCTACGGCTCGCGCAGGGCGAGGAAGTTCACCGCGGACATGGTCATGACCACCTCGTCGCGCTGATTGAACAGCTCAAGGCCGGTCCTGACCAGCCCGCGATCGGGCTTCGACTGCGAGCGGCGGGCCTCCAGCACGGTCGCGCGCATCCACATCGAGTCGCCGGGGCGCACCGGGCGGGGCCAGCGGAGTTCGTCGACGCCGGGGGAGGCGAGACTGGCGACGTTGGACAGGTACTGGCTGACGAACATCCGCATCAACAGCGCGAGGGTGTGCACCCCGCTGGCGATCAGGCCCTCGAACGGTCCGGTGCCGGCGAACTCGACGTCGGTGTGGATCGGCTGCGGGTCATACAGCCGCGCGAAGTCGACGATCTCCTGCTCGGTGATGGTCTCGTAGCCGTACTCGTGCACCGCGCCGACCCGGTAGTCCTCGAAGTACCGGTCGGTGGTCGGCGTCCGGAAGTCGGTGTCGCGCAGTGCCGCACTCATCAGCCCACCCTCTCATCGGTACTTGCCGCCGAGCCTACGGCGTCAGCGCACGTTCACCATCAGGTGTTTCCGGCCACTTCGGACACGTTGTCCGCCTCGATTCCCACGGTGGCCGGGTACGTTCGGATTCGTCAACGCTGACCAGCCGCACCGTGCTGGCGCGGCGGATCGAGGAGCCCGCACGTTGCGAGACATCGCCGTATTCAGCGGCAGTGCCCATCCCGACCTGGCCAACGAGATCTGTGCCCAACTCGCGGTCCCGCTGCATCCCGTCCGGGTCACCCGCTTCGCCAACGACTGTCTTGAAGTCCAGTTGCAGGCCAACTGCCGCGAGCGCGACGTGTTCCTGATCCAGCCGCTGGTGCGGCCGGTGCAGGAGAATCTGGTCGAACTGCTGCTGATGCTCGACGCCGCGCGGGGCGCCTCCGCCGCGCGGACCACCGTGGTCATGCCGCACTACTCCTATGCCCGCTCGGACAAGAAGGACGCGCCGAGGATCTCCATCGGCGGGCGGCTGGTCGCCGATCTGATGGTCGCGGCGGGTGCCGGCCG
>CAJCJE010000863.1 GCA_903970565.1 Candidatus Melainabacteria bacterium
GACGTGATCTTCGGCTGCGACCACTTCCACGTGCCCGCGCTGTCGATGGTCGACGGCAAGCCCATTCTGGACCCGGTCCAGCCGGATGTGAACCATTTCGAGGGCTGGACCGCGTTGGCGTCCTGGGCCGAGATCACCAGCCGGGCGGAGATCGGTCTGCTGGTGACCGGGATGGGTTTTCGCAACCCGGACCTGCTCGCCGACATGGCCAGGACGGTCGACCACATCAGCGGCGGACGGGTGATCCTCGGGGTCGGCGCCGGTTGGTACGAGAAGGACTACACCGCCTACGGCTACGACTTCGGCACCGTCGGCTCGCGGATGGCGACCTTCACCGACGGACTGCGGCGGATCGAGCACCGCCTGACCCGGTTGGTGCCCAGGCCGGTCCGGCCGATTCCGGTGCTGATCGGCGGGTCGGGGGAGCGCACGATGCTGCCGGCGGTCGGCCGCCATGCTCAGATCTGGCACAGCGCCTCCGACCTGGCGACCTTCCGGCGCAAAAGCGCCCTGGTCCGGCAGCACGCGCTGGCCGCGGGTCGGGCGGACGGCGACATCGAGCGTTCGCAGCGCTGGCCCGGCCTTGCCGAGGCGGACTCCTTCGCCGCCGAGGGCGTCACCCTGTTCACCATCGAGAGCTACCCGACCGACGAGGGCTACGAATTCGGCCCGCTCAGGGAACTGCTCGCCTGGCGCGACGCTCGGGCGTAGCGCGGCTATTCGGCGGGGTGGATGGTGGAGAGAAGCGGAATGTCGTCGGCCGGGTCGCCGATGCCGAGTGCGACGCGCATCAGCTTGTCCTCGTAGCTGGTGGTCATCGGCACCCCGGCCTTGGTTGCGGTGCGGATCAGGCCGCGCTCGCCGGGCAGGCACCAGCCGACGAGTTCGGTGTAGCCGGCGGCGCGGGCCATCCGCACCAGGTAGCCCAGCAGCGCGGTGCCGATGCCCTGGCCGTGCCAGTCGTCCTCGACCAGCAGCGAGATCTCACCGACGGCCGGGCTGCTGGTGTTGATCAGCTGGCCGAGCGCGACGACCTGGTGACCCTGCACGCCGACGATGGTCTGGCCACGCGGTGGGGCGAGCAGCCGGTGCAGCAGTCGACGCGGCACGCTGCGGGTACCGGTGTGGTAGCGGGCGAACAGGCTCGCGCGGGAACACCGGTCGTGCATGGCGGCGACCGCGTCGGTGTCGGCCGGTCGGCCGGGGCGCAGCACGATGCCGGCACCGTCCTCGGTGACCACCGCGGCCGGGTCGGAACCGGGCAGGTCGAGGGCACGCATGAAGTCGGCGAGCGCGTTCGCCCGTGCCAGCTCCACCTCGGTGAAGGCGGCCCAGCCGCGTCGCAGCAGCAGCGTGGTGTCGGTGTTGCCGTCGAAGGTGCCGATCACCGCCTGGCGTTCCCCGGCGGCGGAGCCCACCTCGGTCGGCGCGTCGAGAGGTTCGGCCGCGTCGGCGCCGAGCAGGTCGCGGACGGCTTCGGCGTAGCCGGCCGAACGCTCGACAAGGGTGATCGCGGCGCGCAGCGCGCTGGTCGGCGCGTCGGTGAGGTCGTGCAGGTCGGCCCTGGTGATGCCGGCGCAACGACCGCCGACCGCGCGCACCAGGGTGATCAGGTCGGCCGGCCGCAGGCCTTCCGGGGTGCTGATGATCAGGTCGTCGACGACGCCGTCGGGCACCGGGAGCACGGTCAGCGCGAGGATGTTGCAGTCACGGGCGGCCAGGCCGGCGGTCAGGCGGGCCAGGGCCCCGGTGCGGTCGGTGAGTTCGACCCGCAGCCGCCAGGCCGGTCCGGCCGTCGCTTCGGAGTGTGCGGTGTCCATGTCCTCCAGGGTGCGGCGCGGATGTTGCCGACGCCGAACGCTCGTGTTACCGCACCGTTCCCACCTGGATCGTTTCGGCAGCCGAGGCCGCCGTGCTCAGGTCAAGCCGCCGTGCTCAGGTCAAGAGGCAGGCCGAGGGGCAGGCCGAGGGTCAGGTCGAGTTCGCCTCGCCGACCGGCGAGCCCTCGACCTCCGGCGCGACGGCGTCCATCTCGGGAGGTGGGGCCGGCACCGCCGATTCCCCGGCAGCCTGCTCCTCGGCCGGGTCCGCCGGAGCCTCGGTGTTCTGGCTGGGGAGGTCCACGATGCCGAAGTGCCGCTGCAACTCCACCATCCGGCGTTCCATCCGCAGCAGCCGGTCGATGTCGTGGCTGCGGGCGACGCTCCTGGCCAGCACCAGGCTGGCGCCGGAGAGACCGGCGGTGATCACGGTGCCGGTGAGGTTCCAGGTCGGCGCGTTGCCGGTGCAGTCGAAGACGGCGCTGAACCGGCCGACCGAGCAGGTCACGAAGGGCACCGGGGCCAGCGCGACGCTGGCGAGGGCGACCCCACCGAGCACGGCCGAGCCGAAGGTGCGCATCAGCTCGAAGGCGGCGTTGCCCACCCCGACCGCGCCGACGGTCAACAGAATCGGCACCGGACTCGGGAAGTTGCCGAACGCGGCGCCGCAGAGCATCAACACGCAGATGATCGCCTGCGCGATCATGACCTGCCTGTCCGGCCTGACCAGCATGGTTGTTGACCCTAGTAGCCAGCCGGGCATTCCGGTCGGCTGACGTGCCGGTGTTCGGCGCGCAACCGTTGCTGCGCTGGTCAGCGGCCATATCGAATCGGCATCGGTGATCGGTCGGGACGGAAATTCGGGCTGCTGGTTTCCGGTCCGCGCAAAGTCTTTTCGCTTGCGAACGTCCCAACGGACGTTTTCGCCCCTCTAAGCAGATGCGCTGGTCGGCCCGAGCGAGGGCCGGGCCGACCAGCCACCGCCCCCACCGGCCGGGCTTCCTCCGGCGGTCTTCAGGCAAGGATTTCGGTGGCGATCCGCTTCCACTCGGTCAGCATCTCCTCGCGTCGGGCCGGGTCGCCGCCGATCATCGCGTCCAGCGCCAGCCCCCTGGTCAGGTTGACCGTCAGCCAGAACACCGTGTCCAGCCGTTCCGGCGCCACCTCGGCGATGCCGGTCTCGGTCGGCGACGCCGGCCGCCAGCCCAGTTCGCGGTAGAGCGCGCGGGTCGCCTTGCCCAGCGCGCGGTCCACCGGTTGCAGGGTCGCGCGCAGTTCCGGATCGGTCCTGGCCGCGACCCACAGTTCCAGTGCCGCGGTGGACAGATCACCGGAGAAGGAGTGCCAGAGCAGGTCGATCGCCTTGGCCACCCGGTCCGGATCGGCCGGCAGCGTGCGCACCGAGGCCAGTACCTGATCGCGCAGCCTGCCGACCAGGTACTCCAGCGCGTGCGTCATCAGCTCCGCCTTGGTGGCGAAATGATGCTGCTGGGCGCCCCTGGACAGCCCGGCCCGTTTGCAGATCTCCTGCACGGTGGTGCCGGTGTAGCCGAGTTCCAGCAGACAGTCGATGGTCGCCTCCAGCAGCAGCTCGCGGGTCCGCTCGCTGCGCTGGGCCTGCGTCCGGTGTGTCCTGACCGCCGCGCCGGCCGCCGCGTCGGGCGTTGCCGGGTTCGTCCTGATCACTGCCGCCAACATCTGCTCCCAACCGGTTGGTCCCGTACTTTACATGCAGTCCGGATTGCAGGTAAATTCATTAATGAACTTACCTGCAATCCGGATTGTTTTGTCAGCTTGGAGGCACGCCGTGGCCAACCAGCCGCACCGCTCGTCCTGGATGAACGAGGACCTGGACGCCTTCCGGGAGTTGGCCCGGACGTTCTGCGAGAAGGAACTGCGGCCCAACCAGGAGCGGTGGATCTCGCAGAAGC
>CAJCJE010000864.1 GCA_903970565.1 Candidatus Melainabacteria bacterium
GCGGGCCCGTTGCAGCCGGTGGTCCTTGGTGTAGCCCCGGATCACGGTCCGGCCCAGCCACGGGTCAAAGGCGCCCTCCACCGAGGTCACCTCCCCGACGACCAGCTGCCGCGACCGCGACCCGCCGGGGGCGCCCGCCCACACCTCGACCTGGTCACCGACGGAGATCCCGGCCGAGGTCAGCGACTGCCGGTCGACGTCGCTGAGCGTGATCTCGAACATGTCCGGCAGGTGCAGGTTGCTGTCGACCACGACCTGTTCGACCAGCTTGCGTGCCTTGTCGGAGATCTTCTCCCGCGTGGCACCGACATAGATCGACGGCAGCACCGTGATGAAGTTCCCCTTGGTCAGGGGGTTCGGAGCAGACATAGCGCACCTACCTCTGCTCGTCGGCGGTATGGGGCAACAGCAGCACGTTGCCGTTGGGCACCCGGAGTGGGTCGTCGATGCCGTTCGCCTCGGCGATCGACCGCCAGGCGTTCGGGTCGCGGTAGGTCGACTGGGCGATGCGTTGCAGGTTGTCCCCGGCACCGACCACGTGCGCCCGGTTCGCGGACCGGCCACCGGAACTCGGATTGAGGAACTGCCGTACATCGGGCACGTGCAGCAGGGTCAGGCTGATCTCGGCGCGGATCGGGGTGCCCGCGCTGGTGAACCGCGTGAAGTCGACGTGGACCTTCCTGAGCACGACGGTCCAGTTCATGCCGCCCTCGCCACCGAGGGAGAAGCCCAACTTCCGAGGGGCGGCCGTCTCCTGCTCACCGGGACCGGTGGTCGGGGAGTCCGCTGCCGTCCCGGTGGCCGCGCCGCTGGGTCCAGCGCCCGTGGCCTTGAGCGGAACGACCCAGGTGAGCAGCTTGTTGACCTTGTCGGTCACCTCTTTCTGGCCCTCAAGGCGGATCTTGTTGATGGTGATCGTCCGGTCCTCGACGCTGGTGACCCGCTGCTCGGACTCGAAGGTCGTCGCGCCGCCGCCACGTTTGGCCGTCACACCCTGCTCGACCGAGACGACATCCGGGTTGTAGACGAAGTCCAGCCGTTCGTCGCCGTTGCTCAGCGTCATCTTGGTCGCCTTGCCGGTCGTTCCCGCCTTCTTGCTCGACGAGGCACCGGAAAGGAATCCCTGGTGTTTGAAGGTCAGTTTCTCCAGCGCCACCTGGTTGTTCCGGCCTGACAGGTCAGGGCCGGACCAGGAGGTGATGACGGCACCGGTCAGGGTCCACGCCGCGACCTCACTGCCGCCCTGACTGTCGAACAGTCTGATGTAGACGCTCTTGTCGGAGTACGCCGGGTCTTTGCTGCCGCCGTCCCAGTTCACCCAGTCCTTGACGAAGGTTTCCAGCAGCGTCTGGACCTGTCGTGAACTGGTGGCCTCCATCGCGCGTTCGAGCGTCACCTCCTTGTAGTCGACCTCGCCCGGCCGATACCAGGGGTGGCCGTACTGACCGCCCTCCCTCAGCTCGTCGGGTCTGAACGTGACGCCCAGTCCCGTGCACGAGGACCAGTTGCCGAGGTTCAGACCGTCGAGGCTGACCTGGAACCGGCCGGTGAGCGCGTAGTTCGGCTGGTTGCCGTAGGAGCCGCTGTTCTTCTTCACCGAGGTGAGCACGGTCGCGACCTGCGCGCCGGGAAGGTTCATCGCGGTCATCGCCCGATCCCCCTCATTTCTGGTAGTCCCAGTCCTCGATGAAGCCGGTGTGCGCGATCTCCAGTGTTTCCACCAACGGTCTGGACCCGCTCGCGTCGAAGTCCGCGACCGACCAGCCGCAGGGGAAGAAACTCTTGAGGTTCCAGGACATCAACGCGGTTCCCGTCCAGTCGAGCATGATGACCGCCCCGGTCAGCGGTTTGCCCTCCTGCAACGTGGTCCGAAGCCAGTTCTGGACCGTCGCGGAGTCCGAGCACGCCGCGCGCGCCAGCCTGATCTTCTGGTACGTCGGCTCGCCGGGACTGATCCAGATCTCGTCGGACTCGCCGTGCCGGTGCATACACATCTCCCAGTTGACGCTCAGGCCGGAGACCCTGGACCAACTGCCGAGGTCGTAGTCGGCCATGTCGACCGACACCGTGAACCGGTGCGACATCCCGACCTCGCCGAACAGGAACTCCCCACCCTGCTGGCCGAGGCTCTTGGCCTGTTTGGCCATGCTCGTCGTGACGGGTCCGGCCATGACTCACCTCCATCGCAGATCGGTCAACAGGCCGGCACGTTCCCGGTCGACGAGCAGTTCGCGCAGCAGGCCGCTGCGAATACGCTGGTAGACCCGGCCGACAAAGGTGTCCAACGCCTGCGGATCGGCGAAGTCCGGCGCGTCGGCCCGGTTGGTCGCCAGCTCGCCGACCGTGGTCGCGAGTTGCTCGACGCGAGCACGCAGCTCCGTGATCGCCGGTTCGGTCCCCGGAGGCTCCGACCGCACCGTCACCGCCCCGGATTCGGTCGCCAGCGCGGTGACCGAGGCCGGAAGGGCGGCGGCGTCGAACGACGACGGCCGCTCGGCCGGGGTCGCGGCGGCCTCCTCGGCGCGCTGCACCGCCCAGTCCGGGGCCGGGTCGGCCGTGGCAGCGGGTCGAGCGTGTTCCTCGGAGTGCCACGCCGATCGACCGGATGGCTCGGCGACGGTGGGAAGAGCGGCGAACAGTTCGGCCGGAGCGCTGCCCCGTCCCTGGAACCATTCCTCGGTTGCCACGGCCGCCGCTTCCAGCCGCCGCCCCTCCTCGGACTGCTCGGTGGGCAGCCGAGGACCCAGCGCGCGCTGCTGGACGGCGTGCACCAGCTCGTGGGCGAGCAGCCCGCGATCCGCCGGCTTCGGCACGAAGACCTCGCCCTGCCGCGTGAAGGCCCGCGCCGAGAGGGCCCGCGCCGACGCGGCGACGTGCTCGCCCCGGTGCACGGGAACATCCGCGACGTCCGCGCCGAACCGGGAGCGGAAGGCGCTCGCGATGTCCGGGGGGACCGCGTCCGGCTCCTCACCGCCGCCGGGGGCGGGAGCGGACGGTACTGCGCGGTGCATCGGCCCCGGCGGGGTGATGATTGCCGGCCGATCGATGGTTGCCGGTTGCTCGGGACTCGGGCCAGGTTCGATGCGCGGCAACGTGGTTGGGGCCGAGGCGGCGTGAACGGTCGGAGGGCGGCGAGGTGGGGCCGACAGCGGCTCCCCCAGCCCGAACCGTCGCCGCTGGGCCGGTGCGGGTTCCGGCTCGGGCCGCGTGGATTCCGCCGCCTGCCGCCACAACTCGACCGGCACGGGTGGCTCGACACGCGGTTCGGCCGGAATGGGGGGCCTGGCTGGAATGGGGGGCCTGGCCGGGATGGGGGGCCTGGCCGGCGCGAGAGGTTCGGCCGGCGTGGCGTTCTCGACGCGATCGGGATCGGCGGACTCGACTGGATAAGCGGGCCCGGCGGGTTGGGGCGACGGCGGTTCGTCGGGCTGCGCGGATCGGTCCGGGCGCGCGATGAATGCCGGGTGGCCGAAGGGCATCCCCGGCCGCGCAGGCGACTCGACCGACTCGATCGCGAAAGGCCGTTCGACCGCGAGAGGCGACTCGGCCGTCCCCGGCACCTCGATCGTGACCGATGGCTCGGACGGCGCCTGCGCCTCGGGCAGACCGGGATCGGCCGGCGAACCGGGATTGTCCGGCGGCGCGGGATCATCGGGTAACACGTCCGGGTCGGCCGATGCGAACGGGCGGTCCGATACGGGTGACTCGAAGTGCTCCTGCCGTCTCGGCAGGACGAACCGCTCGGCTGCTGCCGGCCCTCCGGACGGTGTGGAATGGTCGGACAATCCCGGTACGAACAGCGGCATCTCGCCGGCCGGCGAGGGGGTTCCGGTCGCCGGCTGCCCTTCGGTCCGCGTCGCGAAATGTTCAGGCACGGCGAGGCGATCCGGCTGCGCCGGTTCGGGCTGGTCCTCCGGCGCCGCGTCGGGGCCGGAGGGTGATGCGAGCGGTCGGGCGCCGAGGCCGAGGCGTCGGCTCTGGGCGAGCGTGGGCCGGTGCAGGACCTGTGGTCGCGCCGGCTCCGACCTGGGTTCGGGCGGCGCCTCGACCGGCGGCGGCCCTCCGATTTGCGGCGGCCCTCCGATCGGCGGCGGCGTCGCCTCGGATGACAGGCCGCCGCCGAGGGCGAGCATGGCCGCCTGGGCCAACGCGTCGGGCGCACCGTCGAACTGGGACAGCAGGCGATTGAACGCCGGTGTGCGGTACGGAACCCGCGGTGCCGTCGGCTCGCCGACGTACGCACCCGTCGCGGCGGTCAACGAACCGTCCCGCGTCCGCGCCGACACCGACGGCTGCGCCTGCTCCGCCGGGACCGGCGGCGGAGCAGGCGCAGGTGGGACGGGATGCGTCAGCTCCAGCGCCGTGGCCAGGCCGCGCAC
>CAJCJE010000865.1 GCA_903970565.1 Candidatus Melainabacteria bacterium
ACTTGGTGGTCGGCTGGTCAACGGCGTACTGACCGTCGCGGCCAGCGAGCACCGCGCCCAGCTGGCCAACCGCCAGGCCGCCCGCGAGCGCCTGGCGACCCTGCTGCGCGCCGCGCTGCGCCCACCACCCGCGACCCGTCGTGCGACCAGGCCCAGCCGAGGTTCGGTCGAACGCCGACTGGCCTCCAAGCGCCGCCGCAGCGACGTCAAACGGGGCCGGGGCCGCTCCGCCGACGACTGAGTACCCGGCCGGTCGAGCGAATCGAAAATCAGCTGGTCGCCGACCCTCGCCGGATACGTCGTCCGGTTTCGTCGGACCGGTCAGCTCGCGTCCACCGTCGTCGCGGAGACCGTGTTCGAGTCGGGGATCTCGATGCCGTCCGCGCGCATGTCGGCCAGCTGTTCGGTGATGGCCTCGCGCATCTGCGTGATCGCCTCGTCGACGGTCTCCCCGAGCGCGATGCACCCCGGTAGGTCCGGACACCACGCGCCGAAACCGCCGTCCTCGGCCCGCTCGACGATGACCGCATACGTACTCATTGCCACTCCAGATTTCCTCGCCTGCCGTAGATCGATGATCATGCTATGGTCGCCGTCGCCAAGGCCCTCAGGCCGAGGAAGTTGAATCCGGTGTGCCTCCGGACGGTGGTCCATCGGGTTTTGCGCTGTTCGAGGGCTTTGGCTTGTCTCCGGTCTTCTGGATCCGCTATTATTCGGGCGCCAAGGCCAATAGGCCGAGGAAGTGAACCCGATGCGCCTCCGGACGGTGGTCCATCGGGTTTTGCGCTATCTAGATGAAGTCCACATTGTGGACTCCGGCAATGATGGGCTTGACCTTCGCCGGCCAGTCGCCTTTCGCTCGGTAACACCACGCCGCCACATCGGCGATCCACAGCAGCGGATCGTCGCTGCTGGTCATATGCTCGTATGACATCTGCGGCTCTTGTCGGTTTTTGTCCAGCGCAAGATAGAGCGTTCGGTTGTCATGAGCATCGCGGACATCGCGGCTGTCGAGCACCAATCGATGTGCCCGGATCTCCATCAGATCTTCGGCGAGTTGCGCCAGGCAGGCTTGCCGGGCCCGCTCGTCCTGTCGGCCGCAGCCGTGGTGGTAGATGTGCACCTCTACCGGTAGCCGGGCGATGGCGTCGGCGAGGCTGCGGCGCCGGGGTGGCTTCTCCTTGGAGAAGTGGATCTCTCGCTCGTTCGGCAGCAGGAGGCCGCGCAGGACTCGACGGGTCGGCGCGAGCGAGCGGGGGCGGACAAGCGCGGCGGCGAGGTAGTAGCGATCGCCCTGGCGCGATTCGTCGACGAATGCGTGCACGGTCATGCCGGCGATCATGTCACCGCATAGTGACAAGATATGACTTTCCGTGCTCCAGTGTCGACGCTTGACATCATTGTGGAAGCCGGTGCAGGTCAGAGAACCGAACTGCGCCGGTTTTGCTCAACGCACGAAATCTCTGCTGCGGCTGCTCTTGCGCCATCGGGCGGAGTCAAGATTCACAATGGACGTTGCCGGGCTCTTCCGACGCTGGTTCACGGTGCGGCGACCACCTGCGGTTCGGCGACCGGCCTCTGGTTGATCACCGTCTATCAGCAGCGCCCGAAGGACGGGAGTCGGCTGCTCTGTTCGATCAGGACTCGCCGGGCCGGACGGATGGAACCCCAAGAACGGGCTCGCCGGTAGCGCGCCATGTCACGGGCCGGGTTGTCCACGGCCGGTTGCACAGCGTGCATCATGCCAACACCGAACGAATCACGGTGGGCACCATTCAGCACGGCCTGCCGACTGCGGTGCCGGCTGCCTGCCGCTGTCCGCGCATACCAGTCGAGACATGACGTTATGCCGACGGTGCTTCCCCCCGACTGACCTGGCACCAGTCAGTGTCCACTGGCGCCGGACACCACCACGGCTGAACGGCAGGGGTGACCACTTGTGCGGCCACCCCAACCATTCATTCCGTCGGTGCGTCAGCGGCGATCGTCACCGTCGTCATCGTCCGAGTCGTCGTACCGGTCATCACTGGACCGCCCAGCGGAGGACTGACCGCCGCTCGACAGCTCACGCTGTAGAGCTTCGTAGTCCGTGTGCTGAGTTGAGTACTTGAGCTCTCGGGCCACCTTTGTTTGCTTGGCCTTCGCCCGGCCGCGCCCCATGGCTCGACCCCCTCGCACAAGGGCGGGGCGGCCGAGGGAACGGCGGCCCCGCAGATCTCGACAACTGTTTCCTGGTAACTACCGTACCGTGCCGATGGGGTTCCGTGCGACGTGGCACCGATGTGGATGCCGTGACGTCGCCGGAGCACCCACGGTTTCGGGCAACATGACACCATGCGCGGCGTGCCTCGTCCGTTCGTCGCGTACCTGCGGGTATACGAACCGTTGTCAGCTTTTGACGCTGCGTTGACCGGCCAGTTGAGGGAGCGAATCGAGAAGAACCCATTGGCCCGTTCGGCCGTCGGCGAACGGGAGCGCGAGCTATGGCTTAGCTCACATCTTGCCCGGCCTCCCCGGCTCCTGCCTGGGGAACTGCCCGACGGCCGGCCTGCGCCCAACGCCCCGCGCGACGTTCTGGTGCTCGATCCGAGTGACGTCCCGGCCAGTGACACCGCGACCGTCGGCCCCGGTCCGTTGCTGTGTCCACTCGACCTGCGCCCCAGAGCCGCCGCCGCGCTGGTCGGTTTCCTCAGCACCACCGGCTCGGTCCTGCGCAAGGCGATGTTCACCCAGACCGATGAACAGCTGCGTGTCCACGCCAACAATGTGATGGGCGACGCAGCCCAGGGCGCGGTGCACATGGTCTCCGCCACCTGGACCGTCCCGCTGCCCTGGTTCGCCCTGGTCGACCCGGAGGCGCGGCAGCTCGTCCCGGCGACCGGCGACCGGCCGCACGAGGTCTTCTGGCGGGGCGCGATGGCCGATGCCCGGCGCCGGACCGCGCGGGCGCACGCGGTCACCAAGGAGGCACTGGGGGAGGAGGGGCCCACCCTGGTGCTGCGCGACACCGGACGCTGGCTGGAGCGCTTCCACCCGCACTCCGCCGTCGAACTCGACTACGGCGGCGTCGCGGGCCTGCTTCCGTACGCCGAACTCGAGGCGGACACCTCCGCCGAGGACGTGCACGCGATCATCGACGCGATGGAGGCCGGCAATCCGGAGGAGATCGCCATCCACTACGACAAGCTGCGTGAGTTCTGGGGCCGGATGGCCGCCCATGAACGTTTCAACTGACCGATCACCACGCGCTGAACGGTCGCTGTCGCCGTCCTTTCCCCCGGACAGCGACAGCGACCGCGGCAGCATGGCCGAAGGGCCGCACGTCCTGCCAACTCGCTATGTCCTGCCAACGCCCTGAGCCCTGGCCGGCAGGGCAGCCTTGGCTTCCCGTACCTGCCGATGCCGGGCGGTGACGTACCGCCGTCGGCCGCCGCGCGGTCATGCCAACGCTTCCGTCAACCGCGGCAGCCGTCAGAGATGTCTGGAATGTCCTTGATCTCTGGTGTCGACCACGAGATGCACGGACCTGCACCCTAAGTTTTCGTCTCGGATGAAGTGCCGTGCGCTGGTTGAACGGTCGCCCCTGCCGGCTCGGCCTGCGGATTCTCGTGGGCGTGCGCGCTGCTGGACCGAGCGGGCTCGGCTGAGCTACTGGTCCTTGCGAGGCTGGCGCTGCTCGGCGAGCAATTCGTCCACCGACGCCCGGCCACCCCGGTAGCGCTGCCCGATCTCGTCGTTGAGCTTGTCCATCACGACCTGCACCTGCCGCCGCCTGCTGGACACCGAGGACTCCTCGAACCGGTAGGTGTGCAGCGCGTCGATCAGCTTCTGGTCGCTCAACGACGCGACATCCGAGAGGTCGACGTCCGAGACCAGCGCCTCGACGTGCCGTCGATGCGCCTCGGCCCGCGAGGGCTCCAACGTGCTGTGTCGGCCGGAACCGGTCGCCGGTCCGACCACGTTGGCCGCCAGGATGCTCGCCAGCGAGTCCATCACCGTCGCCGAGTCGCCTTCGGCCCGTCTGCGTTGTTCGGCCTGCACGATGTCGATCCGGCCGTGCAGCAACCGGCGCAGGTAGGAAAGGTCGGTCTCCTCCTGCGCAGCCTCATCACGAAGCGCGCGAACTTCATCGAGCGTGCAGGTTTGCACGCCCTGCATGTACGCCGGGTCGAGCACGCGGTCGATACGACGGCGCCCGCCAGGACGGACCTCGATCACGACACCATCCTGAATCACATTTCGGGGACTAGCCAATACGAGTTGCTAATTTGTTGTGGTTCTCAACCATCATGCCGGACGACCGGTCGAACACCCAACAGCTGGCGGACCCTCTCACCCGCCAGAGGTGGACGTTGCGCAATTCGGGCGAGACCGGCGGCGCGAGCGACCAGTTGGGCGTTGTCCCGCACCCGTTCTCCCCTCGCGTAGCTGGTGGTGTCCTCCATACCCACGCGGAGGTGACCGCCTGCGGCCAGCGTGGCAAACATCACAGGCAAGCCGGCCCGGCCGACTCCGGTGGCGCAGAAGCTCGCGCCCTCCGGAATGTCCCGCAGCGCCGCCGACACCGTCTCCACATTGCCCGGCATACCGCCCGGCACGCCCATCACCAGATCGAGGTGCACGTGACCGCCGGCCGGGGCACCGTAGTTGTCCAGCAGGCGACGCAGCGAGGTCAGCTGACCGAGGTCGAAGATCTCGTACTCCGGCACGATCTCCCGCTCGATCATCCGCTTGTGCAGCTCGACGATGAACTCCCAGCGGTTGAGGAACACGTCGTCGCCGAAGTTGACCGTGCCCATCGTGCAGGAGGCCGAGTCCGGCATGGCCTCCAGCACGCGCAGCCGGTCGGCCTCCGGATCGGTCACCGCGCCGCCGGTGGACAGCTGCACGACGAGACTTGTGTTCTCGCGCAGCGCGGCCACCGTCTCCTTGAGCAGCCCGAGATCCAGACTCGGTTTGGCGTCCGCGTCCCGGACGTGTACGTGGATCATGGTCGCGCCGACGCGCTCACAGTCCTGGGCGGTGCTGACCAACTCGGTAAGGGTGACCGGAAGGTTGGGCACATCGACCTTGGCATGTTCGGCCCCGGTAGGGGCCACCGTGATGAGCGTGCCGGGCGAAGTTGTAGCGGCAGTCATGGCCGCGATACTGACACATCGCGGCTGGCTACGGCGCCAGGATCAGTCCCCGTCGCCCGATCGGCCCCCGGTGTTCGGCGGTACGCCACCGCGCGGTCCACCGATGGCGCAACCCCATCACTCGGATGGCTTGCGCCGATCGGCCCGGTCCTCGGCCCGTCTCACGTGACGACCACCTGCTTCCGCCACCTGCTTCCGCCGGCTGCGCCTGTCGGCCTGTGTTGCTATCCGCTATCCGCGCAGTCGCTCCACGGCCTCCCGGCCCGGTGCCGCCGCCTCCGGCGGTACCGAATCCGGGTCGATCGAGGCCTGCACCAGGTGGTCGTCCGCGCCGACCAGCAACTCGGCGTCCAACGGAGCGGAGCGCTTCAGCACCGCCAACGCGACGTTGCCCAACTCGTGATGCCGAGCGACCGACCCGACCCGCCCGACCACCCGCTCGCCGATCAGCACCGGCTCGCCGGTCTCCGGCAGCGCGTCCTGCGACCCGTCCAGGTGCAGCAGCACCATCCGGCGCGGCGGCCGACCGATATTGCTGACCTTGGCGACCGTCTCCTGGCCCCGGTAGCAGCCCTTGTTCAGGTGCACGGCCGGTTCGATCCAGTTGACCTCGTGCGGAATGGTCCGCTCGTCGGTATCCAGACCCAGCCGCGCGCGCAGCGCCTCGACCCGCAGCGCCTCGAACGCCCAACTACCCGCCGGTCGGGCCCCCGTGCCGGTCAGCCGCTGCCAGGTCGACACCAGCGCGGCCCGGTCGATGACCAGGTCAACCGCGTTCTGCCCCGGCCACGGCATCCGCCGCGCCAGGCCGCCGTCGAACGGGACAACCTCGTAGTTCGCGCTCGGCGTCGGCAGCCCGAGGTCGTCGAGCAGCGTCGGCGCATCCGGCCCCAGCACGGTCAGCACCACCCGCTCGGCGCCCGCGTCCCGTGGCTCGACCTTCGACCAGAACCGCATCGAGTCCAAATAGGACAGTAAGGGAGCGGTCCGGCTGCTCTCCGTGTCCAACCACACCGTGCCCTCAGCCTGCGCGACCACCACGTGGTCCTCGACATGTCCGTGCGCGTCCAGCACCAGCGCCTCGG
>CAJCJE010000866.1 GCA_903970565.1 Candidatus Melainabacteria bacterium
GGATCGCCTCGACGACGACCGGCGCGAGCTGGTGACGTTCTGGCGGGACGGCGACATCCTTGCCTTACGGCAACGGCTGACCCCACCCGGTGACCTGGCCGGCATCATCCTGCCCGGCTATCCCTTCCACCGACGTCAGCACTGGGTGGGCGAGGCCGAGGTGGTCGAGCCGGCGGTGCCGAGACCCGACGGCTCCGCCGCCGACGCCGTGGCCGAGCGGCTGTGTGCCGACGTGTCCCGGCTGCTGGGGTTCGGGGACGGAACCGACCGGGTCCACCCGGACTCGCGGGTCGCCGACCTCGGCCTGGACTCGTTGACGGCGGTGCAGCTGCTCAGCCCGTACCGACAGGACGGCAGCTCGGTCAAGGCGCACGATCTGTTCCGCTTCGCGACCGTGGCCGACGTAGCGGCGGCCATCGCCCTTGACACGGCCCTTGACACGGCCCTTGACACGGCCCGCGACATGGCGCGCGTAACGGACACCCCGCACCTGCGGTGGCAGGAGTACGGGGACGGCGACGGTCGGCCCACCGTGCTGTTGCCCCCGTTGAACTCCGACTCCCGCGTGTGGGTGCAGCAGATCCAGGCGCTGCGGCGTGCGCGCCGCCGCGTGTACGTCCCGCTGTACCCGGGGCACGGTGACGCGCCGTTCGACGCCACGCGGTTCTCCCTGGAGGACGTGGCCGACGAGGTCGGCGAGTTCGTCCGGGAGTTGCCGGCCGGCCGGGCCGACCTGGTGGGGTGGTCGCTGGGCGCGTGCGTGGCGACCCTGGTCGCGCTGCGCCACTCGCGGCAGGTCGCCTCGCTGGCGTTGGTCAGTTTCGCTCCGTGCTACGGCGACGACGTCTTCGAACGCACCCTGGACCTGCAACGCGAGCTGCGCACCTATGACGGCCTGTTGGATTCGGTCTTCGACAGCGGCGGCAACGTGGCCGAGCGGTTCATCGCGAACACCCCGATGGCCGTGTTGGGCGAGTACTTCCACGCGCTGGTCACGTTCGACATCGTCGATCGGCTGCCGGAGATCACCGCACCCTGTCTGGTCCTGCACGGCCGACGGGACTGCCTGGTGGATGCCGAGCGGGTCGCGTTGTTGTCCCGGATTCCCGGCGCGCGGGTCCGGCATCTCGACCACCACGGCCACTACCTGCCACTGACCGGTGGCCGGACGTTCAACCAGGAACTCTTCGAGTTCTGGACCACCAGCACCACATCGTGAAAGGGACCGGACAGGACATGCTGGTACGCAAGGATGACGCGGCGATCGTCGTTTTCGACATGCAGTTGGACCTCATCCCGTTGCTGCTCAACGGTTCACAGCTGTTGCACGACTGTTGTTGGGTGTCGGAGGTGGCACGGGACTTCGACGTTCCGCTGCTACTCACCGAGCACGAGAAGCTGGGCGGGTTGTCCCTGTCGCTGCACGAGGTGACCGAACACGCCACCCGACTGCCCAAACAACACTTCGACTTCCTGCGGGAATCACCCGCCGCCGAGTACGTGGCCGCCACCGGGCGCGACCAGTTCGTGTTGGCCGGCGCGGAAACCCACGTGGCGATCCTCCAGTCCGCGATGGGCCTGCTGGAGCAGGGCAAGACGGTTTTCGTGCTCACCGACACCTGCTCCACCCGCAACCAGCTCGACCACGAGGTGGGACTGGACCGGTTGCGGCACAACGGGGTGCACCTGATCACCCGAGAGATGCTGTTCTTCGAACTGATCCGCGACTCCGAGGACTCCCGCTACCTTGAGCTGGCCAAGAAGTACCTCGACGGCCGCTACATCCGGTAACGCCGGACCGACCCGGTCAGCGGCGCGCCAGCAGTTGCCCGTCCACCAGTTCCAGCACCTGATCGGAGTAACGCTCGCGCAGCATCCGGTCGTGGCTGACCATCACGACCGGGCCGGGGAAGCGGTCCACCGCTTCCTGGAACTGCTCGACCAGCAGCAGGCTGAGGTGGTTGGTGGGCTCGTCGAGCAGCAGCAGGTTCGGGCGGGCGGCGAAGAGCAGGGCCAGCTCGAACCGCCGCCGCTGGCCCACCGACAACCGGTTCACCGCGACGTCGACGTCATCGGGTCCGAACAGGCCGAACCGGGTCAACTCGGCAGCCGCGTCATCCTGGTACTCACCGCATCGGGCGGCGAACGCCGCCAGCAGCCCGCGCCGTTCTTCGGCGAAGCCGCTGTCCTGGGGCAGGTGACCGATGCGGATTCCCTCGGCCAGCGTGACCTCGCCCCGGTCCGGCACGCTCGCGCCGGCCAGCAGCGACAGCAACGTGGACTTGCCGGCACCGTTCACACCGGTGATCACGTACCGGGACTCCGCATACAGTGCCAGTCCGACGTCACGCAACACGCCCTCGACGGTGAGTCCCTCGGCGCGCAACAGCGGGCCCTCTGCCGGGTCCGGGCCGCGATCGAGGTCCGGGGTGGTGAACCGCAGCGGCTCGGGCGGTCGTGGCACCTGCTCGGTCAGCAGCTGGTTGAGGTGGCGGTGGGCCGCGCGGGTGGCGCGGGCGGCGGCGGCCTCGGCCGCGCTGCCGGCGGCGTGGTAGGCCAACTTGTTGTGGTCCTTCATGTCCCGGACCTCGACACCCGAACTGCTCGCCCGGTCCACTCGTTGCCGGGCGTCGACCACCTGCTGGTGCCAGTCGCGGTACTGCTGCCACCAGCGTTGCCGGGCAGCGGAGTGCTCGGCGAGGTAGTCGCGGTAGTTGCCGCCGTAGCGCACGACGCGACCGCGCGGGCCGTCCAGATCGACTATCGCGGTGACCGCGGTGTCCAGCAGAACCCGGTCGTGCGAGGCGATCAGGCATGGCCCCTGATACCGGGTCAGCCATCGCAGCAGCCAGTCCACCGCGTGGTCGTCCAGGTGGTTGGTGGGCTCGTCGAGCAGCAGGCCCGCCGGTTCGGCCAGGACGAGGGAGGCCAGCGCCAGTCGCGCGCGTTCCCCACCAGACAGCGAGTCGGTGTCTCGCGACCGGTCCACCCGGGCCAGGCCGAACACCTCCAGCACCTCGCCGACGCCGGCCTCGATCTCCCAGCCGCCCTGCCGGACGAATTCCTCCTGGAGTTGACCGTAGTCCTCGAGCAGTGCCTCCAGCTCGCCCTCGGCCCGCGCCGAGGGCGAGGCCATCGCCTCCTCGACCGCCCTCATCCGATCGGCCAGTTCCCTGATCTTCACCGTCGCCGCCGCGAGCACGTCCCGCACGGTCGCCCCGGCGGCGAAACCCGGTTCCTGCGGCAGGAAACCCACCTGACCGGAGACCGCGCGCACCACGTCCCCGCGCTGCGGCGCCAACTCCCCGGCGAGAACACGCAGCAGGGTGGACTTGCCGCGCCCGTTCTCACCGATCAGCCCCACCCGCTCGTCCCAGGCCACCGTCAACGACACATCCCGCAGCACCATCCGATCGCCGAGAACGCAGTGCACGTTCTCGGCGAGCAGGTGGGTGGCGCGGGTGTTGCCGGCCAGCACGTCCTGACCGACCGAGGTGGCGGAGCGGCCCGCGCGGGATTCAGACACCGTCGGCTCCGCCGGCTTCGTGCAGCTGCCCGTCGGCCAGCCGCAACCAACGTTGCACCCCGATCTCGTGCAGGAACCGTTCGTCGTGACTCACCACGACGAAGGCACCTTCGTAGGCATTGAGCGCCGATTCCAGTTGCTCGACGCTGTCCAGGTCGAGGTTGTTGGTCGGTTCGTCCAGCAACAGCAGGTGCGGCGCTGGTTCCGCGCCCAGTACACAGGCGAGGGTGGCGCGCAGCCGCTCCCCACCGGAGAGCACACCCACCAGCAGGTTCGCCCGTGCGCCGCCGAACAGGAACCGGGCGAGCAGGTGCATCCGCTCGGACTCCGACTTGCCCGGCGCGTACCTGGCCAGGTTCTCCGCCACGGTGAGGTCGAGATCCAGTAGGTCCAGCCGTTGCGACAGGTAGGCTACCCGGCCCTCCGCCAGGTGCAGCTGTCCACCGTCGGGTTGCTGCTCGCCACCGATCACCCGGAGCAGGCTGGACTTGCCGGCACCGTTGGGGCCGATCAACGCGATCCGCTCCGGTCCCCGGATCGACAGGTTCAGGCCGTCGAACACGGGACGGTCCGGGTAGCTGACCCGGAGCTGCTCACCGACGCAGACCATCCGGCCGGCCGGCACCTGCGTCTCGGGCAACCGCAGATCGAACTTCTGGTCCTCCCGCAGTGCCCGGCTGGCCTCGTCCAACTTGGCCCTGGCGTCCACCAACCGCTGCTTGTGCACGTCCGACGCCTTGCCCGCCGACTCCTCGGCGCGACGCTTGAGAGTGCCGGCCGCGACCTTGGGAATGCTGCCGCTGCGGGCGTTGCGCGCGCCGACACCGGCGCGGCGCGCGGCGCGCTCCCGCGCCTGCTGCAACTCCCGCTTCTCCCGCTTGACCTGTTGCTCGGCATTGCGGACGTTCTTCTCGGCGACCTCCTGCTCGGCCTGCACGGCCTGCTCGTAGTCGGTGAAGTTGCCCCCGTAGAAGCGAAGTTCGACGGCATCCAGCTCACCGATGCGGTCCACCCGGTCGAGCAGGGCGCGGTCGTGGCTGACCACCAGCAGACACCCTGCCCAGTTCTCGAGTACCTGGTAGAGCCGGTGTCGCGCATCGAGATCGAGGTTGTTGGTCGGCTCGTCGAGCAGCAGGACATCGGGTTGGCGCAGTAGTTGCGCCGCGATCCCCAGTGAGGTGACCTGGCCGCCGCTGAGGGTGTGCAACCGTTGGGTCAACGCAACTCCGTCGAGGCCGAGCCGGTCGAGCTGGGCCCTGGTGCGTTCCTCGACGTCCCAGTCGTTGCCGATCGTGGTGAAGTGCTCCTCGCCGGCGTCTCCACCGGCGATGGCGTCCAGTGCCGTGATGATCGGGGCGATGCCCAGCACTTCGGCCACGGTCAGTTCGCCGGTGAACGGCAGGTTCTGCGGGAGGTAGCCGCATGTCCCCTGAACGGAGACGGAGCCGTCGGTGGGCGTGCACTCACCCACGATCAGTTTGAGCAGGGTGCTCTTGCCGGCTCCGTTGGGCGCGACCAGACCGGTGCGACCCTCGGCCAGCGCGAAGGACAGGTCGGCGAACACGGGAGTGCCGTCGGGCCAGGAGAAGGAGAGCTGTGAACACACAATGCGGGGATCAGACATGGACAAGCCTCGTATGCTGCGGGGCGAACGAATCACCTGGTGGGAGGTTGCGACGAGAAAGGTCAGCGCTACGAACGTCCCCGAACAGGGCACGTCGACGGCTGCCAGGCTCCGGTATCACCCGGAGATGTCGTCGTCACTCACCACGATGTCGGTCTCCTCGAATCCGCAGTATTCCGACGGGAAGGTTACCAGATCGGGATCTTCGTCGTCGGTTCGACGATGCGACCCCGCCCGTGTGAGCACGTCCAGTGGCCGTCGGTGAGGCCGTGCGGCATCGCGATCTCGGGCCCTGCGAGTTCGGCGAGGGTCGGGTGGAGTACCAGACTGCCGTTGTCGAACCTGATCCGCCGGCCGATGCCGCTGGCTTCCTCCGCGTGCGCGACGGTTGCGAAGGTCAGCGAACGCACCAGCCGACGGAGTAATTCGTTGGGTTCGTATCCGGGACTCGCGCATGTCCGTGCGCACGGTCAGCGGCGGATGAGAACGCTGGTGGATGGCGGTTTCAGGTGTCAGACGGCGATCCGGCCGCCGTCGACGGGCAGCAGGGCGCCGTGGATGAAGCTGGCCTGGTCGGTAGCCAGGAAGGTGATCGCGGCGGCGATCTCGTCGGGTTGGGCGGGGCGGCCGGCCGGTCCGGCTGTTGCGAGTTCATCGAGCGCGTCGCCCATAGGGGCGGTGCCTTCGGTGCGGGTGGGGCCGGGGCTGACAGCGTTGACGCGGACGCCGGCGGGGCCGAACTCGGCGGCCCAGGATTTGGTCAGCAGGGCGAGGGCGGCCTTGCTGGAGCCGTAGAGGCCCATTCCGTTCATGCCGAACTCCGCGACCATCGTTGTCACGTTCACGATCGCACCGTGGCCACGGTGGGCCATTGCGGGGGCGAGTGCTGCTACGAGCAGGTAGGGCGCTTTGACGTTGACGGCGAACACGTCGTCGATCTGTTGGGCCGGGGTATCGGCGGTGGCGCCGAAGGGAAACGCGCCGCCGTTGTTGACGAGGATGTCGACGTGTCCGCCGCCGACCTCGGTGGCCCGTTCGGCGAGCTGGAACACGCTGTGCTCGTCGCTGAGGTCGGCGGCAACGAAGTCGGCGGTTCCTCCGTCGGAGCGAATAGCGGCGACCACGGCGTCACCGCGCGACTTGTCACGGCCGGACACGATGACGTGGGCGCCGAGGGCGGCGAGTTGGGCGGCGGTGGCTTTGCCGATGCCGCTGGTGGCGCCGGTGATCAGAGCGGTGGAGCCGGTCAGGTTGGTGGTCATGACAACCTCTCGATTAGTGGAGCGAACACTCCAAAGTATGGCGGGCCAACTTTGGAGTGTCAACTCCAAAAGACGGTAGGCTGTGCCCATGTGTGACTCGACCGTCCAGAAGGGGGCCCCGGCGGGCCGGAAGTTCACCGCGAAGGGCACCCTCACCCGATCGCGGATCATCGAGGCTGCCGCCGAGTTGGTCTTTGCCCACGGCGTCGCCCGCACCGGCATCGACGACGTCCAACGCCGCGCGGGAGTCAGCGCTTCGCAGATGTATCACTACTTCACCGACAAGGATGACCTGATCCGGGCCGTGATCGCTCACCAGACCGAGGGAATCCTTGCCGCACAGCGGCCCATCCTCGACGAACTCGACAGCTTCGACGCCCTTGATCGCTGGCGTGACCTGCTCATCGACCTGCAAGAGCAACGCGACTGTGTTGGCGGCTGCCCCATCGGATCGATTGCCGCCGAGCTGGCCGACATCGATCCACACGCACGAGCGGACCTCGTCGAGAGCTTCGAACGGTGGGAGGCTCCGATTCGTGCTGGCCTGGCCCGTATGCGCGCCCGAGGCGATCTGCGCCCCGACACCGACACCGACGCTCTCGCCCTCGCCCTGCTCGCCGCGCTCCAGGGCGGACTTCTCCTCACCCAGACCCGTCGCAACACCACCGCCCTGCGCACCGGTCTCGGCGCCGTCCTGGCTCACATCCGAACCTACGCAACCGAGTAGGCGCAGCACCACACCCGTGGATCATGTTCGAGGTGTAGATACGCGACCACCGCGAGTTCGGAGTCGAAGACCCGTTCACCCGCTACGACGCCTCGGATGGCGGCGATGACCTGTTGGACGGTGTCAGCAGACCTGGATCGAGTAGACGGGATTCCAGCCGCCGTTGTTCAGCAATACGCTCTGGAATTCATCCGACGATGGATGCATTGTCTGTAGGACGTTTCCGTATTTTCCATAGAACGTAGTTGTCGTTCCGGCTGATTGGTCGTCGATGACTTCGCTGTCCGCGCCGGTCGCGGTGGGGTCGATAAAATTGCTCAGCGAGTACCGCTTACAGTAGTAGAAATTAATGTAATACCAGCCCTCCGGTGCGGTATAGAGGAAGACGCAGAGGTATCCGGTATCGCAGAAGTACTGCTTCGGCTGTTGTGGGTCCACGCTCACCGTGACGGCCGGCGAGGTCGACGGGGCTGGGTAGGTGGTCGTTGTACTGGTCGCATGTGCCGGTGCGGCGGCGACGGATCGAGTTGCCGGGGCGGCATCGGTCGCCGGTGCGAGAACTGTGACGGACAGCAGGGTTGCTGCGACAATCGCTGCCGTGGCAGCGAACGTGCGGATGTGTATTTTCATTGTGATTTCCTTCGTGGCGATATCTGGGAGGTGAATGCATCCTCCATGATAATATCTGGGATGCTACTTTCGGCGTTTCTCCCCAGGTCACCGCCGAACGGGTGAATCGGCGAATCTCGCCTATCCGGCCGAGGCGAAGTGCTGGATGGGTAGCCCTTTTCGGCAGTTTCCCGGCGCTGTTCGTCAACCGGCGATTCTGGTCTCAGGGGAGGGCACTCGGGTGTGATCCCGTCGGTGACGTGGAAGATACTGCTCCGGTCATGGCGTGGTATCAGTGACAACAAGGCGGCGAGCCGGAATCGGCGCGCTGCACGGCGCGCCGCTGGATGTCGTTGCCTGCGAAACATCCGAGTTGGAGGTTCCGGCCGAGGTCGTGATCGAGGGTGTCCTGTTCACGTGATCGCCACATGAGACCTGCCATAGACCGCTTCGGCGGGGCGTCGATTGATCAGGAGTCGTTGTTCGAGTCGAGCATGGTGATTGGCGGCATGTGACCGTCGTCGACGAGCGACTTCCAGATCGTGCGGGTGGCGTCGGCCAGCGCGGCGCTCTTTTCCTCGGTGAGCGGAGCGAACGCCAGTCGGCGCACGGTCGTGACATGTGCTGGCGCGGCTCGCCGGAGAAGATCCCTGGCTGCGCTGGTCAGCAAGACGTGCACGCCGCGCTTGTCCGACGGGCAGCTGGTCCGGCTCACCAGCCCGTCGCGTTCGAGCCGAGCGATCGCATGGGACAGCCGGCTCTGCGAGTGCCCGGTGATTCCCGACAGCTCACCCATGTGAATCGTTGCTCCGGGACTGTCGGAGACCGCAGCCAGGATGCTGTACGTCTGGAACGAGATTCCGAAGTCGGCCTGTAGTTGACGATCACTGAGGTGTTGCAGCGCGCTGGCGGTGGCGAGCAGACCGACCCATGCCTGCTGCTCAGTGGGCGACAACCAATCCATCTCGACATAGTACTTGAAAATTCATGTTCATTGCTTGAAAAATCATGCCCGGGGGCTACGATGATAGATGAATCTTCAAATACTTCAGAAAAGGTTCCGACATGACCGAGCTCCAGAACCCCGTACCCAGCATCGACCTGGCGTCACTGATCGGAACGTGGCAGCTTGACCCAGGTAAGACCGTTGTGCGCCTGCGCACCAAGGCCATGTGGGGCATGGTCACCGTCAACGGATCGCTGCGCGCCGTCGAGGGAAGCGGCGCGGTCGGCCACGACGGCTCGGTCACCGGCACCTTCGTGGTCGATGCCGCGTCCATCGACACCGCCCAGGCCAAGCGCGACGAGCACCTGCGCGGGACGGACTTCTTCGACGTCGAGCGCTACCCCACCTTCACCTATGCGGTGACGTCCGCGACTCTCGGGGCGGGTGGGGCGGTGTCGGTTCTCG
>CAJCJE010000867.1 GCA_903970565.1 Candidatus Melainabacteria bacterium
TGGCCTTCTCGACCTCGGCGACCAACCTCGCCGACGGGGACGCCGGGCCGGACGCGGCGGGCGATGTCGTGTTCTGCGACGTGACGCAGGGCGGCTGCTTCGTGCTGGGCCGGACCGATCTCGTGCCGGAGGAGGGCGGAGCGCAGCGCGAGTTCGCCAACTCAGACCCGAGCATGTCCGCCGACGGGAGCACCGTTTCCTGGTTGCAGACCACAGTGGACGATCCGGAGACCGGGCCGGAGCTGCCGGCGAGCACGGACGTGATCGCCCGGTTGACGACCGGCGCCTCGGGCGCGTTGCAGCAACCGCAGGAGAGTTCCTACGTCGACCTGACCGTGCCGAACACCAACGGCGACCTGGTAAACACCAGCACCGGACCGCCGGCGGTGTCCGCCGACGGTGCGCACGTCGCGTATCCGGTGACCTACCAGGAACTCACCTTCGGCCCCCGGCGCCCCTCGCTCGCCGCAGCGAGGCTCGCCACAACTCCCGCCGCAACTCCCGCGGCGACACCTGCCGCGACGCCCCTGAACGGCACCGTGCTCTACGCGCAGGACTGCCCGATCCCCGACGACGCCTGTCCCGGCACCCAGACCACCGAGGTGGACGTCGACTCGACCGGTACTCCGCTGGGTGGCACGCCGAGCAGTCCGGCGATCTCCGGTGACGGAGCGGTGATCGCGTTCACCCGCGTCGACGGGACCACGGTCGACGGTTCCCCGTGCGGGGCAACGCCCTCGGCCCTGCCGGCGCAGGCGTCGCAGGTGGTCGTGGTCGACCGCGACCCGGACGGTACCGGCACGCTCGGGCCCTCCGGCGGCGCGCCCGTTGCCGAGTCGGTCGCGTCGCTGGACAACGCGGGTCAACCGGGCCAGGGCTGCTCCGACCATCCGGCGCTGTCCACCGACGGTCGATACCTCGCGTTCGACACGACCGCGTCCGACATGGACAACGGAGCGGCACCGGCCGACGATGACGCCGGTGTCGTGGAGCGCGACCTCGTGGTCGATCGCCAGCGGCAGGCGGCGGATCTGCCCCGACTGCCCGCGGAACTGGCCTCCCCCGACGCCACGCCGGGCTGCCAGTCCGCCACGCCCGGATCGGCGCCGACGGCCAGCAGCATCCTCCCCTCGCTCACCGCGAACGGTGGCGCGGTGTCGTTCGTGTCCTGTGCCGGCGGCCTCGTCGGCGACGACACCAACGACCTGCCCGACGTGTTCGTCCGCCGGTTCCTGCCGACCGTGACCGCGGCGCCGCTGACCTTCGGCAGTGTCACGCCGGGAACGGCGGCGCAGAGCACGATCACCGTGTCCCAGAACGGTTTCGGTCCGGTGACCATCGGGTCGCTCGCGATCAGCGGGCCGGACGCGGCTGACTTCACCGTCTTTCCCACCCAGACCTGTGTCGACGCGACGCTGTATGAGACGGGGCAGTGCCTGGTGTCGATCCGCTACGCCCCGAGTGGTTCCGGCACGCGCGACGCCACCCTCACCATCGGCGCGCCGACTGCGGTCGCCGTGCCGCTCTCCGGTGGGGTCGGGCCGCCGGTCGACGGGTTCCTCGCCGCCCCGAATCCCGTCGCGTTCGCCGGGCAGCGGCTCGCGCTGTCGGCCAGCCCGGCGAACACGGTGACCGTCACCAACACCGGCCCGACATCATTCACGGTGACGAACGTGGGCCTGTCGAGCGGGCCGGGCCTGTTCCCCCAGGACTACCTGGTCAGCCAGGACACCTGCGTCGGCACGTCGCTGTCGCCGGGCGGAACATGTCAGGTGAGCGTGGTCGACGTGCCGCAGGGCGCGGGAACCCGGCCGGCGGCGCTGGCGTTCACCGACACCACCGGTGGCAGCCCGCAACTCGTCGGACTGAGCGCGGTCGGCACGACGCCGACGTTGGCCCTGAGCCCGACCGTGACGCCGGGCGGCCGGGTGACCACGGTGACCGGAGCCGGATTTCCGGCGAACTACCCGATCACCGTCGGCATCACCGGCCAGCCGGCCGCCGCAGCCGTAACGGCGGTCACCGACCGGATCGGCGCGTTCTCGATCGGCCTGCCCGTCTTCGACGACGCCGAGGTGGGCAGTTGGCCGGTGCGCGCCACCGCCGCCGGGCTCGACCTCAGCGCCACCGCGCCCCTGCTGATCGTGCTGGGCACCGTACAACCGCCGAGCTTCACCACCCGGAACTAAGGTTCGAGGGCTCGCGGTTTCCATTGCTTCCCAAACACCGCCAGCCAGCGCCATCATTTTCGGGTGATTCGGTGGCGCTCGGTCGAGTAGCCGAGCAGGACCATCCCGAGGATGGGCAGCGCGAACCTGAGCTGCGGCCAGTTGTCTTCGCCGGGCGGGTCGACGCTGGCGGTTCCCGGATAGAGTCCGGCGGAGAGTTGGGTGACCCAGTACAGGCTCGCGGTGATCGTCGCACTCTCCAGTGACGCACGCGAACGGCCTGGTTTTCACAAGTGGTACAGGTCGCCAGGGACAGCACGGCGCCCATGCTCATGGTTGGGGCGTTGTGAAGCTTGGCGTGGGGCGGCCACGAGTGACCCCGCGCGGAAACGACACCGCGAGCGTCTGCGCGGCTGACGCCTCCCCGAAGCCACCCTTGCTTTCCTTGCATCCGTAGCGGTCAATGGCAAGACGGCTGATCGTCGCCTTGGACTGGTTCTGGTCCATCGCGAGAGTCGACAACGCGGTGAACACGTTCTGGTAGGACGATACCTCGGCCGGGTCCTCCAGGAACTGCCCGGCCATCTCCCCCTCCACATACACGACCGGCCCGAAACCCTTGAACTCCATCAGACAACACGACCCGGCCAGCCCGGCGTGGGCACCGATCGAGGAAGGAATCACGTGGATACTGATGTGTGAGCGGATACTCATCCGCAACAGGTGGCGCAGTTGCTCGGACATGGTCCGCTGCGTGCCAACCGGCAATTGCAACGCGAACTCGTGAATATAGAACGTATACTGAGGTGATCTCAGCAACTTTCAGTTGAGTCGGCCGTGTTCGAAGTGGGTGAGGACAAGTGCCGCTTTGACGATGTGGCCGATCTTGCTGGGGCTGGTGGTGATGTGGTGAAGGACGCGCCAGCGGCCGGTGAGGACCG
>CAJCJE010000868.1 GCA_903970565.1 Candidatus Melainabacteria bacterium
GTGCGCTCGTGGTAGGCGGCGGACAGTTCGCGCGTGAGCACCCGCCAGGACCAGCCATCGAACGCGATGTGGTGCACCACCAGCAGCACCAGGTGTTCCCGCGCGCCGAGCGCGACCACGGTCAGCCGCAGCGGGGGCTCGGTGGCCAGGTCGATCGGGCGGTGCAGCTGCGCGGTCACCAGCTCGGTGAGCCGCTGCTCCCGCTCGGCGGCCGGATATCCCGTCAGGTCGACCCTGGCGCAGGGCACGGCGGCGCGGGGATCGATCACCTGCACGGGTTCGCCGTCGTGTTCGGCATAGCGGGTGCGCAGCACCTCGTGCCGGTCGGCGACCGCGGCCACCGCGCCGAGCAGCGCCCCGGTGTCGAGCACCCCGCGCACGCGCAGCGCCATCGGCAGCAGGTAGTCCGGCGAGCCGGGCCGCAACTGCTCCAGGAACCACAGTCGCGCCTGCGCGAACGAGGCCGGCCGGGCTGCCGGCTGGACGGGGGCCTGCCTGTCGCCGTGCTCACCACCGGTCACCCGGTCACCTCCGCTGTCGTGTCGTCACCAACGAGAATCGCCGCCGGGGCCGGACCGGGGCAGGGAAGAAGCGGCACCGTCTTCGACCGGGCCGGCTCCGCGGCGCTGCGTCTTTGTCCCTGTCCCGCACCGTCCGTGGCGGGGGTGTTCAGATGAGACCGGCGCGCACGGCGTAGGCCACCGCGTGCGCGCGGTTGCGCGCCTGGAGGCGGGCCATCAGCTCGTAGATCACGTTCTTGACGGTGTGCTCCGAACAGGACAGCGACCGGGCGATGCCCGCGTTGCCCTGGCCCTCGGCCATCAGGGCGAGCACCGAGGTCTGCCGGGGTGTCAGCGGGAAGCGCGGCGCCGGGATGGCCGCCGGGACGGGTGGTTCACCGCCGCCGCGCAGCACCTGGATCAGCACGTCGTGCGGGATGCGTCCCTCGCCGTCGTGGGCCGAGCGCAGCGCGGCCAGCATCCGCGCCGGGTCGGTGTCGCAGGTCCGCAGCATCGCGCCGATGCCGGCGCGCAGCGCCAGCAGCACCCCGAACGGCGAGAACCGGTCGGCCACCACCAGGGTCCGGTAGCCACGGCCGGCCGGCGGGCACAGCCGCACCGCGGCCTCCACGGTGTCCGCGGCGGCCACCACGACGACGCCGGGAGTGTGTTCCGGCATGGTGGCCGGCGGAACACCCGCGCCCCGCATCAGGTTCAGCACGGTCGCGCGCAGCGCCGGGTCGGGCGCGGCGACGTAGGCCCGTAACGGGGCCGGTTTCGCGGCGGACACCGTGGGAGGGGCGGCGGTCAGCGGAGTCGTCCAGGGCGCAGGCGTCGGCATCGTCGTTGTCATGGCGTCCTCACAGGATTCCGGCGCGCAGCGCGTAGGCGACGGCGTGGGCGCGGTTGTGCAGCCGGAACCGCTGGGTGATGCCGTGCACGACGCTGGTCACGGTCCGGGTGGAGTAGCACAGTTGCTTGGCGATCTCACCGGTCTCGTGGCCTTCGGCGACCAGCCGCAGCACCGCGCGTTCGCGTTCGCTCATGCCGTTTCCGAGCCAGTTCGCGGGCGCCTGCGCCGGCCTCGGCGCGGAGAGCGACACCGGGGTCGGGCCGTTGCCGAGCAGGCGGTCGAGCAGGCCGGGTGGCACGGTGCAGTCGCCGGCGGCCGCGGCGAGCACGGTGTGCGCCACCCGGTCGGCGTTCGCCTCGCGCCGCCACAGCAGACCGCGCGCGCCGGCCGCGATCGCCCGCAGCGCGTCGGCGGGGGTGAGTTCCGGCGCGACGAGTACCACTTCGGGTCGGTGTGCGACGGTCTGGGCGGCACGCACCTGGTCGAACACCTCGCCGCCGACGTCGTCGACGACCAGGACGGTCACCTCGGCCGGCTCGGCCGGCGGCACGACCTCGACGTCCGGACTGCGGTACAGGGCGCTGGACACGCCCGCTTCCAGCAGGGGATCGGTAGCGACCACGCTGACAGTCACCAGCTCACCCATAGGGGGCCTCCTTGTGCACCGAAACGGTGGCGCTACCGTCGCCCGGCCCGCTTCGACATCACTTTCGCCCCGCTGTTGGCTCGCTTAACGCCCGCCACCGCCACGGACCGCCGACCGGGTGTGCCGGGTGACGGGCCGTGACGGTGGCGGGGTGGGGTCGGTTGCCTGCGACGTCAGTCGCCGAACAGGGCGGTGAGGGTGTCGGCGAGGATGCCCACGTGCGGCGGCCGGACCACGCTGAAGTGGTCACCGGGGATTCGGTGCAGCTCCAGGCCCTCGGCCAGTTCCCGCCAGCGGGCCAGGTACTCGGCGAAATCCTGCCCGGAGGCCACCTCGTGCTCGCCCCGGGCGAGTTCGTCGCTGATCACCAGGTGCAACCGGCCGGCGTAGCGGCGATGGCGATAGTCCATCATCGACTCCATCACCTCGCGCCAGACCTGTGCCGGTGCCAGCCACTCCCCCGCGCCGCGCGCCGGCAGGGTGATGCCGCCCTCGCCCACGTCGTCCACGATGTGCTCCAGCAGTTCCAGGGTGGTCTGCCGCGCGGTCGTGACGTCCTGCTCGGGCCCGGCGCAGGCCAGGAGTTCCAGCATCCGCACGCACCGCTCGATCAACCACAGCTCCCGCCACAGGTGCGCGCGGTCGTGGCTGTCCAGGGACGGGTCGAGCAGCACGAAGGTGACCTCCTCCCCGTCGGCGACGAGTTGGTGGGCCATCTCGCTGGCGATGCCGCTGCCGCCGCACCAGCTCAGCAGCCGGTACGGGCCGTGCGGTACCTCCGCGCGCAGCTCGGCCAGGTAGCGCCGGGCCATTTCCTCCATCGTCGGCACCCGGCCGTGTACCGATTGCAGGCCCGGCCACTCGAAGCTGGCCACCGGCTGGTCCGGGTCCAGCCGTTCGGCCAGGTGCCGGTACCAGTGCGCGCTGCCGCCGCCGGGGTGCACGCACAGCAGCGGGGTCCGGGACCCGCTCCGGCGCAGCCACGCCATCGACGGCACCGGCGCGCCGGTGGCGTCGATGGCGGCGGCGAGCGCCTCGACGGTGCGGTGCGCGGTGAACGCCCGCGCGCTCGGGGCGAGGTCGTGCCGATCGCGCAGCAGCGCGATGATCCGCAGGATCAGCAGGGAGTGCCCGCCCAGCGCGAAGAAGTCGTCGCGCACGCCGATCCGCTCGACGCCCAGCACCTCGGCCCAGGTGTCGGCCAGTATCCGTTCCACCTCGGTGCGGGGCGCCAGGTACGTCCCGGCCGCGGTGATCGCGGCCGGCTCGGGCAGCGCCGAGCGGTCGATCTTCTCGTTGCCGCTCAACGGCATCCGCTCCAGCAACACCCAGGCGGTGGGCACCAGGAACTCGGGCACCCTGGCCCGCAGGTCCTCCCCCAGCCGGGCCGCGTCGGAGCTGTCCCCCGCGCGCGGTACGACGTAGCCGACGAGTTGTTTGCCCCCGTCGGCCGCCGGCCACACCCGGGCCGCGGCCGAGCGCACCTGGGGCAGGTTGGCGATGCCCGCCTCCACCTCGGCCAACTCGATGCGGTGGCCCCGGATCTTGACCTGGTGGTCGCGGCGGCCCAGGAAGTGCAGCAGCCCGTCCGGGTCCTGGCGGACCATGTCGCCGCTGCGGTACACCCGGCTGCCCGGATGCGTGCCCACCGGGTCGGGGATGAACCGCTCGGCGGTCAGACCGGGCCGGCCGAGGTAACCGCGGCCCAGGCCGCTGCCGCCGATCAACAGTTCTCCGGCGACCCCGAACGGCACCGGCCGCAGGTCCTCGTCCACCACCCGGAGGTAGGTGTTGGCGATCGGTTTGCCGATCGGAATGGCACCCTCGGTGTCGGCCACGGTGATGTAACCGCGCGCGGTGGTGAACGTGGTGCATTCGGTCGGGCCGTAGCCGTTGCTCATCGGCACGCCCATCCCGAGCACCTGCCGTACGTGCGCCGGGGACACCACGTCCCCGCCGGACATCACGTGTCGCAGGCCGCGCAGCACCTCCGGCCGCACGTCCACGACGTGCTGGAACAGGCCGGCGGTCAACCACAGCACGGTGACGCCGTAGCGGCGCACGGCCTCGCCGATGGTGTCGGCGGTGGGGGTGCCGGGCGGGAACACGCCGATCCGTGAGCCGTTGCACAGGGCGCTCCACAGCTCCAGCGCGGAGGCGTCGAACGCCACCGGGGCCAGCAGCAACCCGGTCTCGTGCTCGTCGAAGCGGACGTAGCGGCCACCGTCGGCCAGCCGCCCCTGGATCAGCCGGACCACGCCCCGGTGGGTGACCAGCGCGCCCTTGGGCCGGCCGGTCGAGCCGGAGGTGTACATGCCGTAGGCGACGTTGTCCGGGAACACGGCGACCCGCGGCGGCGCGGTGTCCTGCCCGTCCAGCACGGTGAGGTCGTGGTCCACCGGCAGCACGAGCAGGCCGTCGCGGTCACGGAACCGCTCGGCCAGCCGGGGGTGGGTGAGCAGCACGGTCGCGTCGGCGTCGGCCAGCACCAGCGCGTGCCGTTCGACGGGATGTTCCGGGTCGAGCGGCACGTAGTAGCCGCCGGCCTTGAGGATGCCCAACTCGGCCACGACCAGTTCCACGCCGCGCTCCAGGCACAGCGCGACCGGCTGGTCCGGGCCGACCCCGGCGGCGAGGAGCATCCGGGCCAGCTGGTTGGCCCGCTGGTCCAACTGCCGCCAGGTGAGCCGCTGCTCGGTGCCCTCGACCGCGATCTGCTCCGGACGACGGCGGGCGTGCTCGGCGATCAGGTCCGGGATGGCGCGGTCGTCGGACTCGACCTGGTCGGACAGCGGCACGGTCGGGCGGTCCAGACTCGGCGTGGCCGTGGCGGCCGGGTCCGCGTCCACGTCGGCGATCATGGCGGCGAGCACGTCGAGGTAGGCCTGGGCGATCGCGGCCAGCCGGTCGGCGTCCACCCAGCCCGCGCGGCCGGCCAGGTGCAGTTCGCCCGGAAAGGTCCAGACGTCCAGGGTGAACTCGTTGGGGCTGTGGTCGGTGATCGAGCCGATCTCGTCGCGCCGCTCGTCGAGCACGTGGAAGTCCAGATAGGCGAACAGCGCCTCCACCAGCGGTCGGCCCTCGCCCCAGGCGCGCTGCATCACCGGCAGCGGGAACCGTCGGTGCGGCCACAGCGCGATCTCCTCGGCGAACACCGAGCGCACCAGGTCACGCCAACTGGGCGCCGTCAGGTCGACGGCGAAGGGCACCGTGTTGAGGTACATGCCCCGGACCTGTTCGCCGTCGCGTGACTCGGGTCGGCCGTTGGCGACCGTGGCGCCGAAGAACCGGCGCTGTCCGCTCAGTCGTCCCATCACCGCCAGGTGCGCGGCGTGCAGCACGGACTTCAGCGAGGTGCGGGTCGCCGCCGCGACCCGGTTGAGCGCCGGGGTCAGGTCGGCCCAGCCAACCGTCACCTCCGGGCCGCCCTGGCCGGGAGCGGAGTCGGCGGGCAGGTGCAGGCGGCCGAAGCGGTGCAGCCGGTCCCGCCAGAACTCCCGGTCGGTGGCCGAGTCGATCGAGTCGCGTTCCAGCGCGATGAAGTCGGCGTAGCGCACCGGCGGTTGCGGGCCGAGGCCGCCGGTGGCGTCGCCGGCGCGCACGGCCCGGTAGCAGGAGCGCAGCTCACCGATCAGCGAGTGGTGGCTCCAGCCGTCCAGGATGGCGTGGCACTCGACGTGCGTGAGCAGCCAGGTGCGCTCGTCGAGCTGGTGGACGTGGTGGCGCAGCAGCGGGGCTCGCTCGATGTCGATCGGGTGGCCGCGCTCGGCGGTGGTGAACGCCTCCACCGCGGCCTGCTGCGCTTCGGGCGCCAGGCCGCGCAGGTCGTCGTAGCCGACCTCGGCGTCGGCGCTGGCGTGCACCATCTGCACCGGCTCGGTGAAGCCGGACAGGTGGAAGGAGGTGCGCAGGATCTCGTGTCGCCCGATCAGCAGTCGCAGCGCCGCGCGCACCGCGTCGAGTTCGAACGGTCCGTCGTCGACCATCTCGAAGGTGGTGACGTTCTGGTAGACCGGCGCGGCCGGGTCTACCAGCATCTCGTAGACCATGCCGGCCTGCACCTGGCCCAGCGGGTAGGCGTCCACCAGGCCATCCGGCAGCAGGGCCCGGTCGGGGGCGCCGAGTTGTTCGAACCGGCCGACCAGGGTCTCGGCCGGGCTCTCGGCGGTGTCGGAGTCCAGGCTGGTGAACAGTTCGGCCAGTTCGGCCACGGTCTGGTGGGTGAACACGTGCTGCACGGCCGCCGGGAGCCCGCCGGCCCGTAGCGCGCCGACCATCCGGATCGCCCGGATGGAGTCGCCGCCGAGGTCGAAGAACCGGTCGTGCACGCCGACCTCGTCCGGCCCGGCGCCGACGGCGGCGGCCACCGCCTCGGCGATGGTGCGTTCCAGTGCGGTGCGCGGGGCGACGCGGTCGCCGGTCGGCGCCGGCCGGTTCGGTGTGGGCAGCGCGGCCCGGTCGGTCTTGCCGCTGCCGGTCAGCGGGAGCGCGGTCAGGGTCACCCAGCGCGCCGGGATCATCCCCTCCGGCAGCCGGGCCCGCAGGTGCTCGCGCACCGCCGCGTAATCGGCGGTCGTCTCGCCCCCGACGGGGACGAGGTAGGCGACGAGCTGTCCGTCGTGCGCGGTCACCGCGGTGGCGGCCACCGCCGGGTGCTCGGTGAGGACGGCCTCGATCTCGCCCAGTTCGATCCGCTGGCCGCGGATCTTGACCTGGTGGTCGATCCGGCCCAGGTACTCGATGGCGCCGTCGCGCCGGTAGCGGACCAGGTCGCCGGTGCGGTAGAGCCGCTGGCCGGGGGTGAACGGGTCCGGCACGAACCGCTGCGCGGTCAGCGCCGGGCGGCGCAGGTAGCCACGGGCGAGTTGCACACCGCCGAGCAGCAGTTCGCCGGGCACCCCGATCGGCACCGGCCGCAGGTCGGCGTCCAGTACGTGGGTGCGGGTGTTGGCGATGGGGCGGCCGATGGTGACCGGTTCGCCCGGTTCGCACCGGGTCGCGGTGACGTCCACGGCGGCTTCGGTGGGGCCGTAGAGGTTGTACACCGGGCAGCCGATCCGGTCGTGCACGCCGGTCACCAGGTCGGCGGGCAGCGCCTCGCCGCTACAGAACATCCGGCGCAGCGAGGGCAGCGGCCCGGTGTCGCCGGCCAGGAACGCCCGCAGCATCGAGGGGACGAAATGCAGCGTGGTGATCCGTTCGGCGGCGATCAGCTCGGCGAGGTAGGCGGCGTCGCGGTGGCCACCGGGCCGGGCCAGCACCAGGGTGGCGCCGGTGAGCAGGGGCCAGAAGAACTCCCACACCGAGACGTCGAAGCTGGACGCGGTCTTCTGGAGCACCCGGTCGTCGCCGTCGAGGCCGTGCGCGTCCTGCATCCAGCGCAGCCGGTTGACGATCGCCCGATGCTCCACCAGGACGCCCTTGGGCCGGCCGGTCGAGCCGGAGGTGTAGATGAGGTAGGCGGGGTGGCCGGGCTCGGCCGACGCGGCGGGGTCGTGGGTGGGCTCGGCACCGACGTCGGCGCCGATGTCCAGGATTCGGGCCGCTCCCTCGATGCCGTCGTGGTCGGCCAGGACCACGGTCGCGCCCGAGTCGGATTGGAGGTAGCGCAGCCGCTCGGCCGGGTAGTCCGGGTCCAGCGGCAGGTAGGCGCCGCCGGCCTTGAGCACGGCCAGCAGCGCCACCACCAGTTCCGGACCACGGGGCAGCCGGACGCCGACCACGGTCTCCGGGCCGACGCCGAGTGCGCGCAGCCGGTGCGCCCACCGGTTGGCCCGCGCGTTGAGTTCGGCGTAGGTCAGCGCGCGGCCCTCGAACCGGATCGCGGTCGCGTCGGGGGTGCGCCGCACCTGGTCTTCGACCAGTCCGGGCAGGGTGCCACCCGGATAGTCCGTGGCGGTGTCGTTCCACTCGGTGACCAGTTGCCGCCGTTGCGGTTCGCTCAGCAGCGGCAGGGCGCCG
>CAJCJE010000869.1 GCA_903970565.1 Candidatus Melainabacteria bacterium
GACGAGCGGGCCAAGCGCTGGCTGCGCCGCTTCGAGATCCCGCTCGACCGCCCGTGCGGCAAGCTCTCCGGTGGCCAGCAGACGCAGGTCGCGTTCGCGCTCGCGATCGGTTCCCGGCCCTCGGTGCTGCTGCTCGACGAGCCACTGTCCAACTTGGACCCGCTGGCCCGCCGCGACCTCACCGGTGAACTGCTCGGCGAGGTCGCCGACACCGGCATGACGGTGTTGTTGTCCACCCACGTCGTGGCCGAACTCGGTGGCGTCGCCGACCATCTGCTACTGCTCTCGCGCGGCACCCTGCTGGTGGACAGCGTCGCCGACGACCTGCTCACCGAGCACGTCTACTACGCGGGCCCCCGGTCCGAGCAGCCGCCCGGCCCCGGTGCGGTGATCAGGGCCAGCCACACCGGCGCTCAGTCCAGTTTCCTGGTCCGGCTCGACGCCACCGAGCAGCCCGCCACCGTCGCGGAGCCGTGGACGACCCGGCCGGTCACCCTGGAGGACCTGGTCATCGACTACCTGGAAGCCGACCGGTCCACCTCGGCGAGCGCTGCGGCGTAGTCCCCGCGGCCCTCCACCCGGGCGTCACCGCCCCGACATCCTTGAAAGGTACTGGCATGACAGCCGCGACCGTGTCCTCGGTTTCCGCGCCCGTGACCGACCGAGCCGGAGTGTCGTTTTCCAATCTGCTCTGGGTCACCTGGCGCCAACACCGGCTGGCCATCGTGGTCACCGTGATCTGCGTCGCCGCCCTGTCCGGCCTGTTGTACTGGGACAGCACGGATGTCGCGCACTCCAATTCGGCCACGCTGCTGGCGATGATGGTCGTGCCGGCCGCAGCCGGCCTGATCGCGATGTTCTGGGGCGCGCCACTGTTCGCCCGCGAATACGAGGACCACACCAACCTGCTGGTCTTCTCGCAGGACGTGTCGGTGACCCGGTGGCTGCTCGGCAAGATCGCGGTACTGGTGCCGATCCTGATCGTGCTGTGGGCGGTTCTCGGCACCGAGGACGGCATCCTCGCCCGGCGGGACTGGTCGCACTACCCTTCCATCGAAAGCACCGCGTACGCGCCGGTCACATTCATCATGAGCCCGTTCGCGCCGTTCGGCACGGTCGGCTTCGAGTCCTGGATTCCATTGCAGATCGCATACGTCCTGTTCGGATTCGCCCTCGGCCTGCTGATCGGCGCGATCGCCCGGCGCACCACCCTCGCCATCGGGGTGACCCTGGCTGCTTTCGCCGCCGTGCGGGTGCTCGTCACCATCGTCGCCCGTCCGTACTTCCTCACCCCGATTCGCTATGTCGGCCCGTTGCTGGCCTCCTCCGGCATCATCGACGCCGTCAGCCACCAGAACCCGAACACCGCGGTCCTACAGGTGAACTCCGGCTATCTCGACGGCGCCGGCAACTCGGTGTCCTTTCCCGACACCTGCTACACCGGACAGAGCGGAGAGAACGAGGCCGCCGTCAACGCCTGTGCCCAGCAGCACGGTGTCGTGCACACGTTAGACGACTACCAGCCGGTCAGCCGACTGACGGCCTTCCACTTCATCGAACTCAGCGGCTACCTGGTGCTGACCGCCGCCGTGCTGATCGCCCTCGGCCTGCTGCTGCGCACGCGGCGCAACGGTTGAGGCGCCGCCGGCCCGAACCCACGTCTGCAAGGAGCTGATCCCATGACCGCGGCAACCGTCTCGTCGGCACTGTCTCCGGCAGTGCAACGTCGCACCAAGATCGGTCCATCGAGTCTGGTCTGGCTGGTCTGGCGCCAACATCGCCTGTTCGTCACGACCGCCAGCCTCGGCGTGCTGATCATGTCCGGCCTGCTCTGGTGGGACAGCACTGATCTGTCCGACGCGATTGCCTATGTCTGGCTGGCCAACATGATCGTGCCGGCGACCGCCGGGGTGTTCGCGGTGTTCCTCGGCGCGTCACTGCTGTCCGCCGAATACGAGCGCGGCACCCATCTGCTGGTCTGGGCACAGGATGTCTCACCGACACGCTGGCTGACGGCGAAACTCGCCTTCCTCGGCGCCTGGATCATCGCGCTGTTGGCCATCCTCGGCGCGGCCGACACCTCCTTCATCCAGCAGATCAACCACGGCCAGGTGAGAACGGACCAGTACGGTCCGATAGGCATGGTCGGTTTCGAGTCCTGGATTCCGCTCCAGATCGGCTACGCGCTGTTCGGTGTCGCGCTCGGTCTGGCGATCGGCGCGCTGCTCCGCCGGACGGTCGTGTCGATGGTGGTGACCCTGGTCGTGTTCACCGTGGTGCGGCTCGCGATCGGCCTCTGGCGCCCCGATTTCCTGACCCCGCTGCGTTACCGGGCCGCGCCGACCCCGGAGTACGTCTCTCTGCCCGGCGCGAACATGCTCCCGATCGACTACGGCACCACCGTCGACGCCACCGGAAAACCAGTCGATTTTCCCAGTGCCTGCGTCAACTACCAGGACGGCACGGTCAACGTGCCCTGTGCTCGCAGCCACGGCGCGGTGGCGACCTATGTGGACTATCAGCCGGCGAGTCGGTTACCCGTTCTGCACGGGATCGAGTTGGTTAGCTACCTCGTGCTGACCGTCGTCTGCGTGGTGGTGGCCTACCGGAGCGTTCGCCGGCACCGACAGATCTGAACCTGCACGACATTCTGAACCAGCGGGAATGCGGGGTTCGCCGGCGGCACCGAAGCGGACCGCCGGCGAACCAGCTCCGCCCTCAGGCACCCATCGGGTGCCAGACCGTCTTCGTTTCCAGCAGTGCCCGCAACCGCCCCGTACCGGGCGCCTGCGTCCAGTCCGGTTCCTCCACGGGCACTCGCAACACCCGCTTCACGGTCCCGGCGGCGGCCTTCTCCAACTCGACCCGGTTCGCCGCCGCGACGCCGCCGAGATCCAGGGCGTTCACGTCGGCGTGCGAGGCCAGCCACGGTGCGAGTTCGGCGGTCCGCCCGGTCAGTATGTTGACCACGCCGCCCGGCACGTCCGAGGTGGCCAGCACCTCCGACAGCGTGATCGCCGGCAGCGGACGGTCCTCACCGGCCACCACGACACAGGTGTTCCCGCTGGCGATGACCGGCGCGAGGACGCTGACCAGGCCGAGCAGCGAGGAGGACTGCGGCGCGAACACCGCGACCACCCCGGTTGGCTCCGGCACGCTGAAGGAGAAGTACGGTCCGGCAACCGGATTCGCCGCGCCGAACACGGTCGCGATCTTGTCCGTCCAGCCGGCATACCAGACCCACCGGTCGATTGCCGCGTCCACAGTGGACTTCGCGACCGCCGGCTTCAGCCCCTCCGACGCGCTCACCTCGGCGATGAACTGATCCCGGCGGCCCTCCAGCAACTCGGCCACCCGGTAGAGCACCTGACCCCGGTTGTAGGCAGTCGCGCCGGACCAGCCGCCGAACGCCTTGCGCGCGGCGACCACCGCGTCGCGGGCGTCCTTGCGGGAGGCCTGCGCCGCGTTGGCCAGGAACGCGCCGGCCTGGTCGGTCACCGGATACGAGCGGCCCGACTCCGAGCGCGGGAACGCGCCGCCCAAATAGAGCTTGTACGTCTTGGCCACGGTCAGCCTGACCTCAGACATTCAGGTACGCCTCCAGACCCGTGCGGCCGCCCTCGCGACCGAAGCCCGACTCCTGGTATCCGCCGAACGGCGCGGTCGGATCGAACCGGTTGAACGTGTTCGCCCAGACGACCCCGGCCCGCATCCGGTCGGCCATCCACAGAATCCGCGACCCCTTCTCCGTCCAGATCCCGGCGGAGAGGCCATAGGGCGTGTTGTTCGCCTTCGCCACCGCCTCGTCCGGGGTGCGGAAGGTCAGCACCGACAGCACCGGCCCGAAGATCTCCTCGCGGGCGATCCGCATCGACTGGCTGACGTTCGCGAACACCGTGGGCGCGAAGAAGAAACCACGCTCCGGCAGCGGACACGGACTCGTCCAGCGCTCGGCGCCCTCCGCGTCACCGGCCGCGACCAGTTCGCGGATCTTGGCCAGCTGCATACCGGAGTTGATCGCGCCGACGTCGGTGTTCTTGTCCAGCGGATCGCCCACCCGCAGCGTCGACACCCGCTGGTGCAGTGTGGCCAGCAGCTCATCGGCGATCGACTCGCTGACCAGCAACCGGGAACCCGCGCAGCACACGTGCCCCTGGTTGAAGAAGATCCCGTTCACGATGCCCTCGACGGCCTGGTCCAGCGGCGCGTCGTCGAAGACGATGTTCGCCGCCTTCCCGCCGAGTTCCAGCGTCAGCTTCTTGCCGGTCCCGGCCAGCGAGGACTGGATCGACTTGCCCACCTCGGTCGACCCGGTGAACGCGACCTTGTCCACGCCGGGATGGTTGACCAGCGTCGACCCGACATCTCCCGCGCCCGGCAGGATGTTCACCACCCCCGGCGGCAGATCCGCCTGCTGGATGATCTCCGCGAGCACCAGCGCGGTCAGCGGCGTCGTCTCCGCCGGCTTGAGCACCACGGTGTTGCCGCAGGCCAGGGCCGGTGCGATCTTCCACGACGCCATCAGCAGCGGGAAGTTCCACGGGATCACCTGCCCGGCCACCCCCAGCGGCTGCGGATCGGGGCCGTAGCCGGCGTAGTCCAGCTTGTCCGCCCACCCCGCGTGATAGAAGAAGTGCGCCGACGCGGTTGGGATGTCGACATCCCGCGACTCGCGGATCGGCTTGCCGTTGTCCAGGCTCTCCAGCACCGCGAGTTCCCGGCCGCGCTCGGCGATCATCCGCGCGATCCGGAAGATGTACTTGGCCCGTTCGGCGCCGGGCATCCGGCCCCAGACCTTCTCCTGCGCCTTGCGCGCCGTCGCCACCGCTTTGTCCACATCGGACGCACTTGCCGTGCTCACCTCGGCGAGCACCTCTTCGGTGGCCGGGTTGACGGTCTTGAGCGGTTCTCCGGTGCCCTCGACGAACTCGCCGCCCACGAACATCCGGTAACTCGGCCGCAACCGCGCGATCTCCCGCGACTCCGGCGCCGGTGCGTACTCCCAGCTGGTCATGTCTGCTCAGTCCACCGTCACGTAGTCGGGGCCACTGTAGTGGCCTTCATGCTGGGCCCGGCGCTGCATCAACAGGTCGTTGAGCAGGCTGGAGGCACCGAACCGGAACAGGCTCGGGGTCAGCCACTCCTCGCCCGCCACCTCATGCACGGCGACCAGGTAGCGGATCGCCTCCTTGGTGTTGCGAATCCCGCCGGCCGCCTTCACCCCGCGCCGCTGACCGGTGCGAGCATGGAAGTCGCGCACGGCCTGCAACATCACGTGCGTCACCGGCAGCGTCGCCGCCGGGCTGATCTTCCCGGTCGAGGTCTTGATGAAGTCGCCGCCGGCCAACAGCGCCAGCCAGGACGCGCGCCGCACGTTGTCGTAGGTCGCCAGCTCGCCGGTCTCCAGGATGACCTTCAGGTGTGCCTCGCCGCAGGCGGCCCTGACGGCCGTGATCTCGTCGAAGACCAGGCCGTAGCGGCCGGAGAGGAAGGCACCCCGGTCGATCACCATGTCCACCTCGGTGGCCCCGGCGGCGACCGCGTCCGCGACGTCGGCCAGCTTCACCGGCAGCGCGGCCCGCCCGGACGGGAACGCGGTCGCCACGCTCGCGACCCCGACCTCCGACCCGGCCAACCCGGCCACCGCCGTGGCCACCAGGTCCGGATAGACGCACACCGCCGCCACCGACGGCACCCCCGGCCGCTCGGGATCGGGCCGGCGCGCCTTCGCGGCCAGCGTTCGCACCTTTCCCGGCGTGTCCGCGCCCTCCAGCGTGGTCAGGTCGACCATCCGGATCGCGGTGTCGATCGCCCAGAGCTTGCTGGCCTTCTTGATACTGCGCGTGGCCAGACTCGCCGCGCGCGCCTCGACGCCGACCGCGTCGACGCCGGGAAGGCCGTAGAGGAAGCGGCGCAGCGTCGACTCGTCGCGGGTCAGATCGGCCAGATCGGCAGGTGGGGCGGCCCGCGCGGTGGTCGGGTCCGCCCCTGACGTCGTTGCCTGAGGTGCAGCAGCCATGCCGGCGAGTCTAGTTGGACGGCCCCCCGCGCGAGGTTGACACAGTGACATCCGTCAGGGGTCGGAAGCTGACACACGGCATCGCTGGACGGTCACCGTGCACGCGTCGGCCCGCCCGGCCTTACTGCTCCACCGAGTCGCGTTTGCGCTTCCTGCGTTTCCTCCGCTTGACCTCGACCCCGCCCATGAGCGCGAAACCGTTGATGGTCAGCACCGGCGAACCGGGCGGCCCGTAACCGGCACCACGGTGGTCGAAGCCGCCCATGAATCCGAAGCCCTGCACCTTCACCGTGATGTCGTCCGGTACGTAGATCTCGATACCGCCCATGAACGCGACCGCCTGGATGGTCGCCTCGGCCTCGGCGAACCGGGCCTCGGTCAGGTCGAGCGTGCCGCCGCCCATGAACGCGAACGCCGTGTGATAGCGGGGCACCACCCAGTTGCCCTCGCGGTTGAACCCGGACAGCATGGCGAACGACCCGGTCGCCCCAGGGGTGCCACCGATCCGGTCGCTCGGCAGATTCCGCGGCGCGAGCTGCGACCTGCTTGGCCGCGACCGACCCCTCCCACGGATCGCCGAAGCACATCGACACATACCCGCGCACGTCCAGCCCCTCGGCACGGGCCCGCGCCACGACCGGCTCGAACATGGCGAACTGCTCGTCAAGAGTCCGGTTGAGATTGCGCTTGGCAAACGTTTCCGTGGCGCTGGCGAAGATCGCGATATCCCGCACCCCGGCCGTCAGTGCCCGATTCAGCCCGCGCTCATTGGGCACCAGAACCGGATACCGGACCCCCTCGCGCCGGTCGAGTCCATCGAGCAACTGCTCGGCGTCCGCGAGCTGCGGAACCCACCTCGGCGACACGAAGCTGGTCGCTTCGAGGATGCGCAGGCCGGCATCGGCGAGGCGGCTGAGAAACTCCAGCTTCGTGCCGACCGGCAGCACCGTCTCCTCGTTCTGCAACCCGTCCCGCGCCCCGACCTCCCAAATCGTCACCTCAGCCGGCAGATCGCCAGGTCGCGGAGCAGATACCACGGTCGGCAGACCGACATCACGAGCAGTCACTACGGTTACCCTCCGGCGCATTCGCGATCATGTTGCCCTCTCGATCCGCGTACAGCTCGACCCCCAGCGCGGCGATCAGGTCCCTGGATTGTCCCTCGTCCAGAGCGCAACTCGCCAACGCTTCGAAGATGCCGCGGTACCCGGCGATCTCGGTAGGCTCCGCCAGGAATTGGCCGGCAAGCTCCTCCTCGATGTACACCACCGGCTTGAACTCGGCGAATTCCATCAGGACACAGCCACCGGCAGTTC
>CAJCJE010000870.1 GCA_903970565.1 Candidatus Melainabacteria bacterium
TGTGGTCAACAACGTCTGCGACAACAGACTCAACAAAGGGTTGAGGGCGTCGTTGACCACGCCGCTGAAGAAGGAGTTGATGGCGTTGGTGACGCAGCCGCCGATGTCGGTGATCCCGCAGTCAGCACTCCCGCTACTACCGTCGTCGCCGCCTTGTCCCGTGCCGGTGCCCGACGGAGGCGGCACGGAGGTCGGGGGTTGCGGGATGCATCCCACCCCCGTGCACGGCGCAGGCGTCGTGGTCGGGCTCCCACTCGGAGGTGCGGTGTCGGTCGAGGTCGGCAGTTGGCAGACCGGCAACGGCAACCCCGGCGAGCACGTACCGACCGTGGGCAAGGGCAAGGGCGGCGGCGCGGGCGAGGTCGATGTCGCCGCGGTCGCGGCAGCCATGGGCTGGGGTGCTGCGGCGGCGGTCGCCACGAGTGCGCCGATCAGGATGACCAGGCTGACCGCGAGCACGGCCACCGCGCGCCCCCGCGTCAGCCAACGCCGCGAACGAGCGGTGGTCGGTCGGGTGGCGCGCGCGGAAGCGGACGAGAGCATCTCCCGGCGCTCGCCGGCCCGGTGCGAGCGAACTATCGGAGTGGGCGGGAGCGCACGGCGTCGGCGCCTCGGTGTGGAGCTCGGCGGAGGCATCGCTCAGGACCCCACGATGCCCTGGAGCACGCTGACGACCAGCGGCGCCAACGCGGCCAGGGCATAGCCGATCCCGGCGGCTTTGAACGCGGTCTTGGCTTTCTCGATCTCGCCGGGATCACCGCCGCCCATGACGTAGCGGATGCCACCGAGGGTCAGGAACACCGTCGCGACGGACGCGAGGATGCCCATCAGCCAGTTGCGGACGTTGGTCAACACCTGATCGACCGAGGTGGCCGCGGCGAGCACGTGCACGGTCTCCGCATGAGCGGCCGAGGCCGACAGCAGCAGCGCCAGCGCGGCGAATTCCGTGGCCAGCAGGAGCCTGCGTCGCACCGTGCGGCGACGAGCCGTGGACCCGTCAGAGGTCGGAGGTGTGGCCGCCTGGTCGTTGGCCGGCTGGGACGTGCACGAGCGGGCGAGGCGGCCTCGCCGGGGCGCGGTGGCGCGCTGGGCGCCGGGTCCATGGCTGGGCCGAGGCGTGGTGGGGCGGCGGTGGGAATGGGGTTTGCGGGGTGAACGGGTCAGGCGCATCGCGGCACCTCCGAGATCGGGTCCGACGGCGCTGCGGGCCGGTCGGGCGGAGTGGTGGTCGCGGGGGTGGCTGGTTTCCTCCCGCACCCCTGAACTCCGGTTTTCAGGCCCTCCGGGGACAGCCGACGGCGAACTTTCTTCGCCGCATGAACGCTCAATTCGGTAACAGCAGGTGACGAGGCTCGGGCGGCGGTAACGGCGTGCGAGGCGCTGGTGATGGTCAGCGTGTTGGCGACCTGGTCGGTCAGATCTCGCTCGGCGGGATCGGTGTCGACGTCGGTCGGGGCCTCGTCCCGCAGATAGGCGAGGAGGCGGTACTCGGCGCGCAGGCGGACCTTCTTGATTGCCTGGTAGTTCAGGCCGCGGTCCTCGCCGGCGGTCGCCAGCGGCAGTCCCTCCAGCCGAGTGGCGCCGATCAGCTCCGCCTCGTCGGCGGTGATCGCGCCCTCGGCGACGGCGCGGGTCAGGACGAAGTCGGGATGGCCCCAGGGCATCTGCGGCGTGGCCGAGCGGAAGCCGCTGCCGGAGGGGATCGGTGCGTCCAGGGCTTCGCGGACGGCGACGTGGCCGGCGCGGTAAGCCGCCCAGCGCAGCCGCAGCATGATCCGCGGTTTGCGCAGATCGATGTGCGCGAGTTCGGTCAGGAACCCGGTCAGGACGGCGGCGTGGATGTCGCTGGGGTCGCCGACGAATTTGGCCGAGAGCTTGGCGGCGATCCTCGTCAGCGCGGGCAGGGCGACACCGACGCAGCCGACGGTCCAGGTCCCGCCGCCGGTACGGGAGAGCAGGACCAGGTGCGCCCAGACCGCGTGCCGTAGAGCCTGGGTGCAGCCGCGCTCCAGCAGCAGATCGCGCAGCTCGTCCAAGGGCACTCGGCGGGCGGGTAGGCCGGGGAACAAGCGGCCGTCGACCGCCACCGGATGCGGTCCGGTGATCAGCCACTCGAACGCCGCGCGAGCGGAGTCCAACGGCATGGAATCGCGTTCGAATGCGGGGCGCGGAAAAGCGTGGTTCGCGGCCATGAATGGCTCCCTGTGCGAGTCGAGGAAAAGCGACTCACTCAGGACGCCACAGGGGGTAGTACCGAACTCTAACCGAAGTAGTACCGGACTCTAACCAAACTAGTACCGATGATCTTTAGTGATCATCTTTCCCGAATGCAAGATCATCATTTTGTTGCTCACAAGGGGATCCGAAGGGCGGATGACGATCACATCATGATCGCCGGTAATACCCGATGAACAGCAGATATGTGGGTGCGGTACTAGTTCGGTACTAGTTTGGTTAGAGCTGTAGCCAAGCGAGCACAGCGCGTAGCAGACGCTCGATGCGGGACGCGCCCAGATCTCTCAAAAAAATCTCGCTACGTCTTGCGAGATCGTCCATTAGAGACGGGTATCAATACCCCGCGCGCGCGAGCGTGTGAGCCTTTCCGGTCGCCCAGGCATGGCGGTTTAAGTCCGGAAAAGTCGCAAAGAAAAGTCGGGGTCCCGCTGTCCCCCAGGGGCCTTTATTTCGGAGTTCAGGGGTGTCATCAGCGTCTCGCATCGAC
>CAJCJE010000871.1 GCA_903970565.1 Candidatus Melainabacteria bacterium
CCGGCTACATCGCCGACCACCCCGTGCGGGCGCTGTATGTCTCGACGCTGGTGGCCAACACCTGGATCGACCGGAACGGAGCGGATCGATGATCGAGTTCGACGACCGACTGCGCGCGGTGCGCGACGACTGCCGGGAGGCAGCCGAGGACCTGCGACCCCGCGCCCTGTCCATCGACGCCGACCCGGACGCGATGGAGGAGCACTTCGACTCGCCGGTCTACACGATGATCCGGCAGTCCAACACACCCGTCGAGTTCCGCGAGTCGGTGCTCGGCGGTTCGCTGAAGCTGATGGACAGCAAGTCCGTGCTGGAAGACATCGTCGGCATGGTCGAGCTGGCCCGTGGCGACATGTCCACCATGTTCGCCTGCCCGTGCCCGGCGCTGGCCGGCGTGTTCGTCCGGATGCTCGGCAACCCCGAACAGCAGGAACGCTTCTACACCAAGCTGCACGGCGGCCGGACCTGGACGTTCTTCGCGATGACCGAGCCCGACCACGGCAACGACGCGACCGCGATGCAGACCCGGTTCGACAAGGACGGTTCGGGCGGCTGGCTGCTCAACGGAGCCAAGCGCTACATCGGACACGGCGCGCGCGGCGGCATCGGCCTGGTGTTCGGCCGCACCGGGCGCTCCGCGCTGTCCATCCGGGCCGCGCTGGTCGAGGTCGGTCCGGCGCAAGGCTGGCAGAGCACCCGGCTGAACATGGTCGGCCTGCGCGGCGCCTACCTGAGCGAACTGAGCTTCGAGAACGTGCCGGTGAGCGCGGACATGCTGCTCGGCGAGCACCTGCCGGTCACCCGGCGCGGGGTCTGGGGCGCCATCAAGACCTTCAACAACATGCGCATCCAGATCTCCGCCGCGGCCGTCGGTACCGCGATCGCGATGGCCGAGTACGTGGCCGAGCACCGCAAGAACGCGCCCGGCGTCGATCTGGCCGTGGCCCGCGCCGAGGCCGCCAGGGAGCTGATCTACGAGGCCGCCGCTCGCCTGGACCGCGACCCGGAACGGGGTTACCTCTCCAGCGCGGCGAAACTGGGGGCGACCCGGATGGCCGTGCAGACCGCGCACTGGGCTGCCGCCTCGATCGGCCCGGCCGGTCTGCTGGAGCACCCGCTGCTGGAGAAGTGGACCCGCGACGTGCGGGCGTTCGAGTTCATGGACGGCACCACCAACATCCAGCGGCTGCACGTGGCGCGTGGTTACCAGAGCGGCGACGCCGATGTCTGAGCTGAGCATCGAGGCGCTGAGCGTCGCCGTCCGCCAGCACACCGACTACCTGCTGCTGTCGAACTTCCCGGACGACCTGCTGCCGAAGGTGCGGGTGGCGGCAGCGGTGGCCGAGGGCATCCCGCACGAGCACCTGCTGGTGGTCAACCCCAACGACAACCCGGACCTGCCCGAGGTGAGCGAACTGGCCCTGTCCGCGCTCGGTGTCCCGCCGAGGGAGCAGCCACTGTTCCTGGTGCGCTCCGGTCCGCTGCGCGACCCGATGGTCACCCTGCTGGCCAAGCTCGTGCTGGAGTCGGACTGGGCCGGCGACGACGTCGGCATCACCCACCTCGACGAGCTGGGCGGCACGGTGGCCTTCGACCTACTGGGCTGGGCGGTGCCCGAGGAGACCGGGGCGACCGTGCTGGTCTGCGACGAGCCGGCCTTCGCCGACGCCAGGGTGGGCATCGGCCGCTTCGCCACGGTCGGGATGCGGGTACGCCGTGGACCGGGACCGCTGCGGGTGCTCGACTGCGGCGAGGGCGCGCCCAGTCCGCGCGCCGGGAGCGCCGTCCGGAGTTTCACCGGCAGCGGCCCCTGCGACAGCTGGCTGGACCTGCACGCCGCGCTGTCCGCCGGCGAGATCACCGACGGCGACCAGCTGCTGCTGCACACGCGGGGACCGCTGCGGGAGGGCTGGCTGTCGCTGTGCGCGGTGGACACCGCGGCGCTGCTGCTGACCGACGCGGACCGAGTGGAAAGCCCGGTCGGATGAAGATCGGGGTCGACCTGCTGTCGGTGTCCCGCTTCTCGCGGGTCGCGCAACACCACCGCTACCGCACGCTGGTGTTCACCGAGACCGAACTCGCCCAGGCCGGGCAGCTCGGCTCGGCGCGGTACACCGAACGGCTGGCCGGCCGGTTCTGCGTCAAGGAGGCCACCTGCAAGCTGCTGGGTCGCGGCTTCGGGCAGGGCCTGCGCTGGCGCGACATCGAGGTGACCAACGACGAGTGGGGCGCCCCGGTGGTGACCCTCACCGGCGGTGCCCGGCAGCTGGCCGAGCAGGCCAACCTGCACGACATCACCGTCACCCTCACCCACCAGGTTGATCTTGTCGTCGCGGTGGCCGCGGCCGAACACGCCCTGTACCCACACACCTGCTCGCCGACTCCGGACGAAGGATCGAAGAAGGACTGACAGACATGACTCAACTCATCGAACCGATGGCGCCGGTGGCCACCGAAGGTTTCCTGCACGGGTGGTTCCTGCGCGGCCTGGCGCGCAATCCGGACGGCGTCGCACTCCGGGTCGGCGCCGAGTCCCAGACCTATCGGCAGCTGCACGACCGCGCCTTGGCCCTGGCCGGTGAACTGGTCTCGGTCGCCGCGCCCCGGCCACGGCGGGTCGGCCTGCTGGCCGCGCACAGCGAACAGGCCTACGCCGGCATCCTCGCCGCC
>CAJCJE010000872.1 GCA_903970565.1 Candidatus Melainabacteria bacterium
GCCCTTGCCGAAGGTGTGCGAAGTGATGGCTGCTTTGCCAGCACCTTCGCCGGTGGCGCGTCCGCGAACGGCCTGGCCGAACTGCGCGCCGCCGCCGGCTCCCACTACGACCAACTCGCGCTCGGTTCGGTGTTCGCGATCAAGGCACGCACCTACTCCGACTACGTGCCCGCGCACACCCGCAGCGCCGCGACCGTCCTCACAGGACTGTCCATCGGCGACGCGCGAGCGCTGGCCGACCGGACCGAGGTCGCGTTCGATCCGAACAGCGAGGTGCCGACCTACGAGTTGTGGCGGGCCAACATCCGCGCCGAGTTCGACCGGGGATCGCTGCGCGCGAGCGCCTGAGCGGACGCAATCGTGAGGTAGCCGCCGCGCGCGACCCCATGACAGGCTTGATGCCAGCATCCACGGCAGTCCGATTGATGGGGAGAGCGCTTTGGGTACAGGGTTTCGGGCGTTCCGACGTCGAGTTCTCACCCCGGACGTCTCGGAGACGTCGTTGGCGAAACGTGGTTTCCACCGCAAGAGCGAGGAGAGCACGGAACTTCTGGAGAAGATCGGCGAGGTGTTCCTGACCGGCTACGGCGACGCGGTCGAGTCCGCGACCGCACGGGAGACCGAGGAACGGCTCGCCCAGATCCCGACCAGGTTTCGCGGCTTCTCCTACGAGGGCGCCGGTATGGGTCTTGCCATGCTCGACGGGCTGCCCTTCGGTCACCGCCACCACGTCACCGACTTTCTGGCCGGGCCGGGCGATCCGCACAACTACCTCGTCTACGTCGGAGTCGGCTGGGCGATGGCGCGGCTGCCGCGCTTCACCTGGCCCTCCGCCAAGGGCTTCGACCCGCTGCTGAGCTGGCTGGTGCTCGACGGCTACGGGTTCCACCAGGCGTACTTCCGCACCCGCAAGTACGTCGACGGCCAGTACCAGGCGCCGAACTTCCCCTGGCCGCGCGGGAACAACGGGTACGCCGACCGCGTCATCGACCAGGGCATCGGCCGCGCGCTGTGGTTCGTCTGCGGCACCGACGCCGACCTGGTGACGCGCACCGTCGCGAACTTCGCCCCGCACCGGCACGGCGACCTGTACGCCGGGGTCGGCCTGGCCGCGACCTACGCCGGCGGGGTCGAGGCGAGCGAGCTGCGGCTGCTCGTCGAGCGGGCCGGCGAGCACCGGGGGCCGCTGGCCCAGGGCAGCGCGTTCGCCGCCGAGGCCCGCGTGCGCGCCGGCCTGGTCGTCCCGCACATCGGCCTGGCCACCGAGATCCTGTGTGGACTGTCCGTCGAGGATGCCGCCCGGATCACCCAGGACGTGCGGCCGGCCGTCGTCGTCGACGGCGAGCTGCCGGCCTACGACACCTGGCGGGTGGACATCGCGCGGCAGATTCTCGCGGTGGGGAGCTTCGGATGACGGGCATCCTCGAACACGGCGCGAAGCTGACCCCACCCGGTCCCTCGCGCGCGGCGACCTTCCGGTTGCTGCACCACCTCGTCGCCGATCGGCTCCGGCTGATGTCCTCGGCGGCCGAGGGGTACGGCGACGCGGTGCGGATGGCGATCGGCCCCAAGACGCTGTACTTCTTCAACCATCCCGAACTCGCCAAGCACGTGCTCGCCGACAACGCGGCCAACTACCACAAGGGTATCGGCCTCGTGCAGGCCAAACGCGCCCTCGGGGACGGACTGCTGACCAGCGAGGGCGACCTGTGGCACAAGCAGCGCCGCACGATCGCGCCGACCTTCCAGCGCAAGCGCGTCGCCGAGCAGGCGACGGTGGTCACCGAGGAGGCCCACGCGCTCATCGGCCGGCTGCGGGCGGGCATCGGGCACGGACCGGTCGGCCTCACCGACGAGCTGACCACCTTCACCCTCGGCGTGCTCGGCCGTACCCTGCTGGACGCGCAACTGTCCACTTTCGACTCCATCGGCCAGTCGTTCGAGGCAGTGCAGGACCAGGCGATGTTCGAGATGGTCACGCTGTCGATGGTGCCGCTGTGGGCGCCGCTGCCCAAACAACGCCGGTTCCGCAAGGCCCGCCGCGCGCTGGAGGACGTGGTGCGCGCGCTGGTCGCCGAACGCGACGGGCGGCCGGGTGGTTCGGCCGGTGAGGACGTGCTCTCCACGCTCATCGTGTCCACCCGCGCGGAGGCCGATCCCGAGGTCGGCCGGGTGCGACTGCGCGACGAACTCGTCACCCTGCTGCTGGCCGGGCACGAGACGACCGCGAGCACGCTGAGCTGGACCACGCACCTGGTCGGGCAGCACCCGGAGGTCGCGGCGCGGCTGCGGGAGGAGTCCCTGCGCGTGCTCGGCGACCGCGACCCGGAGTTCGAGGACCTGCACAAACTCAGCTACACCACGCAGGTCGTGCAGGAGGCGATGCGGCTCTACCCTCCCGTGTGGATTCTGCCGCGCCTGTCGCTGGCCGAGGACAACGTCGGCGGCTACCACGTGCCGGCCAACGTCGACGTCGTGGTCTGTCCGTACACCATGCACCGCCACCCCGAGTTCTGGACGAACCCGACGGTGTTCGACCCGGACCGCTTCCACCCCACCAACGCCGCGAACCGATCCCGCTACGCCTACATCCCCTTCGGCGCCGGTCCCCGGTTCTGTGTCGGCAACAGCCTCGGCATGATGGAAGCGGTGTTCGTCACCGCGATGCTCGCGCGCGAACTGCGCCTGATCACCAAGCCGGGCTTTGAGGTGGTCCCGGAACCCATGCTCTCACTGCGGGTACGCGGTGGCCTTCCGATGACCGTGCACGAGGCCAACTGACTTTCCGAGGAGGTGGTCCCGGTGGAACCGGGAACCCTTGACCAGGATCAGATCGCCACGCTGGAGGCGTTCGCGGACACCATCATTCCCGGTGCCAAACGCCACCCCGACGACCGCGCGATCGCCGGCGCGACCGAGGGACCGGGCGCGGTCGAGGCGGGTGCGCTGGAACTGCTGAACACCCCGGCCACCGGCGTCACCGTCGGCCTGCCCTATCTCGCCGGCGCGCTCAACGCACACGCGGGCACCTATGCGACGGCACACGGTCTCGCGCTGGAGGACGGCCTACCGCCGTTCGTCGCGCTCGACTTCGCC
>CAJCJE010000873.1 GCA_903970565.1 Candidatus Melainabacteria bacterium
ATCGCGGCCGGCCCCAGGCCGGTCGACCTCATCGAGCATCTGGCCCTGCCGATCCCGTGCCTGATCATCTGCGAGCTGCTCGGCGTCCCCTACGCCGACCGCGACGGTTTCCACCACGCCACCGACGCCATGATGGACACCAGCAAAACCGCCGAGCAACGCGGCAGCGGAGCCCGCTGGCTGATCAACTACATCACCGACCTGATCGCCGCCATCCGCAGGACCCCCGACTCACCCGGCCTGCTCGCCGACCTGATCCGCGGCGTCGACCAGGGTGAGTCGATCCTGACCGACAAGGACCTGGTCAACATCGGCGTCCTCCTGCTATTCGCCGGACACGACACCACGATGGCCATGATCGGTCTGTCCACGCTGACCCTGCTCACCCATCCCGAACAACGCCAACAGATCGTCACCGACCCCAGCCGGATCGGGCCTGCCGTCGAGGAACTGCTGCGCTACCTCACCATTGTCCAGTTCGGACTTGGCAGGGTCGCCAGGGAGGACCTCGAACTCGGCGGAGCCCAGATCGCCAAGGGCGACCTCGTCGTCGTCGCCATGCCGGCCGCCAACCGCGACCCGAGGGCCTTCGACAACCCCGATGTTCCCGACTTCGACCGACAGATGAACCGTCACCTCGCCTTCGGCTTCGGCGTGCACCAGTGCCTCGGCCAGCACATCGCCCGCGCCGAACTGAAAACCATTCTGCCGCAGCTGTTCCGGCGCTTCCCGGACCTACGCCTCGCCGTCCCGTCGGCGGAGGTCCCGATGGACACCCACGCCATCAACTACGGCGTCCGCGCGTTGCCGGTCACCTGGTAGGCGCCGACTCCTCGGCCCGCGCCTCCCACAGTTCGCCCGCCCCGAGCGGCGTGCCGGTGGTGTCGGTCAACATCCGTTGCGGTACGCGCTGACCGCACCGGTCGAGTTGACCGTGAGATAGTCCGCCCGGCGGTCGCCGTTGCCGAACATCACGGCGACAGCCTCCTGCCACGCCGGGTCGGCCGGACAGCCCCTGTGGTCGTGACGCCCAACTTCGCGGTCTCTTCGGGGTCGTGTTCGGCGACGAACACCGGATACAACGCGCCGCGCTTGAGCGTGCGCAGGAAACGACTGCTGTCGGACCACCGACGGCATCGAGCACGAGATCAACGTCATGCGCGACTTCCTTGGACGGCTCTTGGTGTAGTCGATGAATTCGTCGGCGCCGAATCGATGGCACTGACCTGTTCGCACTGGTCAGCGCGCTCGCGTGGCTCGGCGACCAACCCTCGCTCGCGCCGCGTGCCGATCATCTCTTCGGCATTGTCACCAGTGCGGTCCTGAAGAATCGAGCGAGCCACGATGTCGGGGCGCAGTGCCGCTCCCGGACCCGCCGCTGAGACCTTCGAGCACGCGGCGCGCCGGACAAGGACGGGATCACCGCTGCCTACGCCACGTCCGGCGGGGCTCGCGGTTGGACGCGCTACCCAATGGCCGGACACCCGCCCCGGCGCCCACGACACCACCCCTCTCCGGTGGGAAACGCCAACGCCTCGACGTCGCCGGGACGCCACTGGCCGAACAGTCCATCCGGCTACTCGAGGAGAACTCACCGCTCACTTCAACCGGTATGGGGTTACCCTGTGAATACCGCGCTGGCCTGCGGTTCGCGAAGATCGACGCAGCTGTCGACTTGGCGGATCGGATGACGTCCCGGCGGCGCGATGTGTGATGAGTGCTGTCCCAGGCCCCGGCAGTTGACCGCGTCCATGCGACGACTGAGGTGAGGGATCGGGCCGATGCAACGTCATGCCCCTGCGGGACTTCTCCCGGAGCAGGACTCCGTTCACATCCTGGCGGGGATCACCGCCGCCGTAGTGGCGGCGCTGCCCAAAGCGACCTACGCCGGCCTCGCCCGAACCCGAGAACGTGGGCATGTTGCCGCGCAGGCCCCGACCCATCAACTGGTCCGGGTCCTCGACGATCTGCAAACCGCGCTGCGGCAAGGTCCATGCGTGACCGCCGTGCGCGAACAGCGGATCGTGCACATCACCAACATGAACACCGACATGCGTTGGCCGGACTTCGCCGCCTGCGCGGCGCAACTGGGCGTCGGCAGCATGTTGTCACTGCAACTGGTCGTCGACAACGACGTCGTGGGTACGCTGAACCTCTACTCCCCTGACCCGGACGCATTCACCGGTGACGACGAGACCCTTGCCGGCGTGTTCGCCAACCAGGCGGCGATCACCCTGCACGGCGTAGCGGCGCACGAGACCCTCGCCCATCGGGCGACCGGCCACGATCTCCTCCAGCAGATCCAAGAACTGGCGAGACTCAGCCACGACGCCATCGCGGCGCGAACAACCCGATGGTCGGCCCGCGCTTCCCGGCACGCCCCTGACACCCCGGTCTCCGTGGCCGAGGCCGTCAACCTCCGAACCCGAGAGCCCGTGGTCCAGCGGTCACTACCTGCGCTCCACCCAGACCAGATCCGAAGCGACGAACCAGGCGGAGCTGATCCGGCGCGGCTGCCGGTGGTGCACCAACCACGATGGCAGCAACTGATGAGCCACCGTCAGCGAGGCCACGGCGCACACCGGTTGAAGCCATAACTCCGGTCACCAGAACTCGTTACCGGCCAACAAGTCCGACCAAGAAGACAGTGAACTGTTGTACTCCGACCATTCTGGAAACCTGATGTGCAGCGGTAGCAGGTGCCACCGCTGGACATCCGGCTGGGATCAGTAGTCGATGCGCAGGTGGTCGACGACCTCGGTCACGCCGGGCGCGGCCCAGGACGTGTTTTCGCCTGGCGGCGCTGCGGCCACGAGTTGACGGTGCCTTCGAGCGTGACGACGCCGGCCTCGTTGCTGTTGACCGTGATGTACTGGCTCTCGATCTGCGCGTCGCGCTTCAGAAATGCCAGTGCACCGAGCCCGACTGCGCAACGACGTGGTCGTGCACGGCGACCTTCACCGTCTCGGGACTGCGCGGCCTGCCGGAGTGGATTACCCGTTGGCGAACTTGCGGGAATTATGTGGTCGAACTGCGACCGCACGCGGAAGGTCTCATTGAACTCGCCGAATGGCGGTATGAGAACTCTGCCGCCACCACATAATGAGCTGTGTGCTGTCTGGTTGGAAAGATTGGCCGCTACGCTGAGAAGGAGTGACCATGTTCAGGGGTCGTCTGTTACGTCCAACGGTAATAGCGTTGACCGCCGTTGGCGCGCTTGGTGTGGGCGTACTGTCCGCGCCTGCCGCCGACGCCACGACTGCCACGAACTGTTCCACCGGACTCGTATCGGCCGGTGTGGGGGTTCCGAGTCCTGTCGTTCTCGGTTGTTCGAACTTCACGCCGGCCGGAAGCCCCTACGTCTTCACCATCGCAACGTTGACGGTCTTGTCGAATACGAGTGGAGGAATAATTTACCGAGGCCCGGACGTGGCGACCTGCGCTGACTACGATTACTACGAGGGTGCCCTGCGGGGCTTGAACTGTAGTTTCGACCCCATTATCTGACGACCGGTGGTCCTGCGTCCGCTGGCGGGCCGGCACTTCCTGGTGCACAACGGCGGCTGCTCCTGGTGCACAAGGGCGGCGGCCAGGTCGGCGAGCTTGGCCGGCAACAGATCCACCGAAGCCGGCCTGCCGCGTCCACCGGCATCACAACGATGGTCAGCGGTGACGCGGACACCGCGGCGAAGACCAGCATGATCCCGCATCCGTGGAGTGCATCGGCTCGCGGCGCTGG
>CAJCJE010000874.1 GCA_903970565.1 Candidatus Melainabacteria bacterium
CCGATGGAGCCCGGTGAGCGGTGCTTGCGCTGCACACCGTGGCCGGCGCCGAGGCCCTTGAAGCCGTGGCGCTTCATGACACCGGCGGTGCCCTTGCCCTTGGTGGTTCCGGTGACGTCGACGACCGAACCGCCGTCGAACACCTCGGCGGTGATCTCCTGGCCGACGGTGTACTCACCGGCGTCGGTGGTCCGCAGCTCGGCGAGGTGCCGGCGCGGAGTCACGCCCGCCTTGGCGAAGTGGCCGGTTTCCGGCTTGTTCACCTTGCGCGGGTCGATGGCGCCGAAGGCGAATTGGACGGCGGTGTAGCCGTCTTTCTCCTCGGTGCGTACCTGGGTCACCACGCATGGCCCGGCCTTGACGACGGTCACCGGAACGATCCGGTTGGACTCGTCGAAGACCTGGGTCATGCCGAGCTTCGTGCCCAGAATTCCCTTGATCTGCCTGTCAGACATGGGTCTCGTTACTCTCTCGCCCTCGAAGTCCGCGCGCTTACTGGATGTTGACGTCGACGCTGGCCGGAAGGTCGATGCGCATCAGCGCGTCAACCGTCTTCGGCGTCGGGTCGAGGATGTCGATCAAGCGCTTGTGCGTGCGCATCTCGAAGTGCTCGCGCGAGTCCTTGTATTTGTGCGGCGAGCGGATGACGCAGTAAACGTTCTTCTCGGTCGGGAGCGGCACCGGGCCGACAACCCGAGCCCCGGTACGCGTCACCGTTTCGACGATCTTCCGCGCCGACGCATCAATCGCCTCATGGTCATATGCCTTGAGCCGAATGCGGATCTTCTGTCCCGCCATGGTGGCTGCTCGTTCCTCCCGCGTCGCCCGCGTCCTCGGAAAAGTTCCCTGGGGAACCGCTCCGCGGACGTCGCTTCGCTCGCCTATTCACAGGTCAATTGTTCGATGGAGCCTGTCCCCGGTCCACGCGGTCGGGCGTGTCACGCCTGACGCGCAGACTGGTGCGCAACACTCCAGTCGCTGGGTTGGGTCCTAGAACCCGTTTCGTGCCCTGGTCGATCCGTTCCGGACCGCCTCCCCCAGCGGCCATGCCGCTGGTGGACTACAGGGCCCTTCCCGCTCGGGTGCCGGGGCGGCCGATACATCCGCCATCTTTCGACGCGGCGCATGGGCCGCCCCAGCAACGAGCAACCCGATAAGGATGCCACATGTGGTAATGGCGGTCCAAATCGGCCCCTGGTTAGGAGTCCAGGGTCACGTTGAAACGATGCCCTCGCCAGGACACTGGGCCCTGGCGAGGGCGGGGTGGAGCTACTTACTTGATGACCTTGGTCACCTGGCCGGCGCCCACGGTCCGACCACCCTCGCGGATGGCAAGACGCAGACCCTCGTCCATGGCGATCGGCTGGATCAGCTCGACGGTCATGTCCGTCGAGTCGCCCGGCATGACCATCTCGGTGCCCTCGGGGAGGGTCACCACGCCGGTCACGTCAGTGGTACGGAAGTAGAACTGCGGGCGGTAGTTGTTGAAGAACGGGGTGTGACGACCACCCTCGTCCTTCGACAGGATGTAGACCCGCGCCTCGAAGTTGGTGTGCGGGGTGGTGGTGCCCGGCTTGGTCACGACCATGCCGCGCTCGACCTGCTCGCGCTTGATGCCACGCAGCAGCAGCGCCGCGTTGTCACCGGCCCGACCCTCGTCGAGGAACTTGTTGAACATTTCGATCGAGGTCACGGTGGTCTTCATCGACGTCTCCCTGATGCCGATGATCTCCACCTCCTTGTTGACCTCGATGATGCCGCGCTCGATACGACCGGTCACCACGGTGCCACGACCGGTGATGGTGAAGACGTCCTCGATCGGCATCAGGAATGCCTTGTCGACCTCGCGGACCGGCTCGGGGATGTTCTCGTCCACCGCGTCCATGAGTTCCATGAGCTTCTCGGCCCACTCGGTGTCGCCTTCCAGCGCCTTCAGCGCGGAAACGCGGATCACCGGCAGGTCGTCACCCGGGTACTCCTGGGCGGACAGCAGTTCGCGAACCTCGAGCTCGACGAGCTCCAGGATCTCCTCGTCGTCGACCATGTCGGCCTTGTTCAGCGCCACCACGATGTAGGGCACGCCGACCTGACGAGCGAGCAGCACGTGCTCACGGGTCTGCGGCATCGGACCGTCGGTCGCCGCGACCACCAGGATCGCGCCGTCCATCTGCGCGGCACCGGTGATCATGTTCTTGATGTAGTCAGCGTGACCGGGGCAGTCGACGTGTGCGTAGTGCCGCTTCTCGGTCTGGTACTCGATGTGCGCGATCGAGATGGTGATACCACGCTGACGCTCTTCGGGCGCCTTGTCGATCTGGTCGAACGCCGAAGCCTTGTTCACTTCGGGGTACTTGTCGTGCAGAACCTTGGAGATCGCCGCAGTCAGGGTGGTCTTGCCGTGGTCAATGTGACCAATGGTCCCGATGTTGACGTGCGGCTTGGTCCGCTCGAACTTCGCCTTCGCCACTGGATTGTCCTCCTGGACTTCTTTTGCTTACCGTCGCGGGACGCTGATGTCCTGGTGCGACGTTCTGTCGTCAGGGTCTGGTGTGCGGACCCCGTGGGAATGACCACGGACAGGCCGCACTTCGATGCGGGTGTCCCTCCATCGTGGAGGGACGCTCACACCGTTGCGGTGCTCCGGTTCCGGGTCATGCCCCGTCGCCTTTGCCGAACCGACTGCTCACCACAGCCGAGTGACGCAGTGTCACTCGCCCGTGGCCTTCGCGATGATCTCCTTCGCGACGTTCACCGGAACCTCGGCGTAGGAGTCGAACTGCATCGAGTAGTTCGCCCGGCCCTGCGTCCTCGACCGAAGGTCGCCGACGTAGCCGAACATCTCCGACAGCGGAACCAGCGCCTTCACGATGCGGGAACCACTGCGCTCCTCCATCGCCTGGATCTGTCCCCGGCGGGAGTTCAGGTCGCCGATGACATCGCCCATGTAGTCCTCGGGCGTGGTCACCTCAACGGCCATCATCGGTTCGAGCAGCGCGGGGTCGGCCTTGCGGGCGGCTTCCTTGAACGCTATCGAACCAGCGATCTTGAAGGCCATTTCCGACGAGTCGACCTCGTGGTACGCGCCGTCGACCAGGGTCACCTTGACACCGACCAGCGGGTAGCCGGCCAGCACGCCGTACTGCATGGCGTCCTGGCAGCCAGCGTCCACCGAGGGGATGTACTCCCTGGGGATGCGGCCACCGGTGACCTTGTTGTCGAACTCGTAGAGCGCGCCCTCCTCGTTCTTGGGCAACGGCTCCACGTTGATGATGATCTTGGCGAACTGACCGGAACCACCGGTCTGCTTCTTGTGCGTGTAGCTGTACTTCTCCACCGCACGACGGATCGTCTCACGGTAGGCGACCTGCGGCTTGCCGATGTTCGCCTCGACCTTGAAGTCGCTGCGCATCCGGTTGACCAGCACCTCGAGGTGCAGCTCACCCATACCGGCGATGATCGTCTGACCGGTCTCCTCGTCCAGCTTGACCTGGAACGTGGGGTCCTCTTCGGCCAGTCGCTGGATCGCGGTGCCCAGCTTCTCCTGGTCGCTCTTGGTCTTCGGCTCAATCGCCACCTGGATGACCGGCGCCGGGAACGTCATCGACTCGAGGATGATCGGGTGCGTCTTGTCGCACAGGGTGTCCCCGGTCGTGGTGTTCTTCAGCCCGATGACCGCGTAGATGTGCCCGACCAGCGCCTCGTCGACCGGGTTCTCCTTGTTGGCGTGCATCTGGAAGATCTTCCCGATGCGCTCCGTACGGTCCTTGGTCGAGTTGATGACCGGCGAACCGGCCGGCAGCCTGCCGGAGTACACCCGGATGTAGGTGAGCTTGCCGAAGAACGGGTGGGTCATGATCTTGAAGGCCAGCGCGGAGAACGGCTCCTCCGCAGTCGGCTCGCGCTTCTCGATCGTGACGCCGTCCAGCAGCGTGCCCTCCACCGCCGGCACGTCGATCGGCGAGGGCAGGTAGTCGATCACCGCGTCGAGCATGGGCTGGACGCCCTTGTTCTTGAACGCGGAGCCGCACATCACCGGGAACGCGGAGCGGTCCACGACGATCTGGCGGATACCACCCTTGATCTGCTCGATGGTCAGCTCCTCGCCACCGAGGTAGGCCTCCATCAGCTCGTCGTCGGTCTCGGCGACGGCCTCCAGCAGCTTCTCCCGGTACTCGGCAGCCTTCTCGACGAGATCGGCGGGGATCTCCTCGATGGTGTAGTCGGCGCCCTTCTGGACCTCACCGTGCCAGGTCAACGCCCGCATCTCGACGAGGTCGACCATGCCGACGAACTCCGACTCGGCGCCGATGGGCAGCTGGATGACCAGCGGCTTGGCACCGAGGCGCTCGGAGATCGTCCGGACCGTGAAGTAGAAGTCCGCGCCGATCTTGTCCATCTTGTTGACGAAACAGATCCGCGGTACGTCGTACTTGTCGGCCTGTCGCCACACCTGCTCGGACTGGGGCTCGACGCCTTCCTTGCCGTCGAAGACGGCAACGGCGCCATCGAGTACCCGCAGGTTGCGCTCCACCTCAACGGTGAAGTCGACGTGGCCGGGCGTGTCGATGATGTTGATCTGGTGGTCGTTCCAGAACGTGGTGGTGGCGGCAGAAGTGATGGTGATACCGCGCTTCTGCTCCTCCTCCATCCAGTCCATCGTCGCGGCGCCGTCGTGCACCTCGCCGATCTTGTAGTTGATCCCTGTGTAGAAAAGGATCCGCTCGGTCGTGGTGGTCTTGCCCGCGTCGATGTGGGCCATGATCCCGATGTTGCGGACCATGGACAGGTCTGTCAGCACGTCGCGTGCCACGAGTCTCGTCCCCTGTCTTGAGCAGCGTGTTCGCGCTCACTTGGGCTTGTGTTCCTCGGCCGGCCGGGTAGGTCGGCCGCGAAGATCACCAGCGGTAGTGGGCAAAAGCCTTGTTCGACTCGGCCATCTTGTGAGTGTCCTCACGGCGCTTGACGCTGGCGCCGAGTCCGTTGCTGGCGTCGAGCAGTTCGTTCATGAGGCGTTCGATCATGGTCTTCTCACGGCGCGCCTGGGAGAAGCTGACCAGCCAGCGCAGTGCCAGCGTGGTGGCGCGGCCGGGCTTGACCTCGATCGGCACCTGGTAGGTGGCACCACCGACACGCCGGCTCTTGACCTCCAGCGTCGGCTTGACGTTGTCCAGCGCGCGCTTGAGGGTGATCACCGGGTCGGTGCCGGACTTGTCACGGGCGCCTTCCAGCGCGCCGTAGACGATCCGTTCGGCCACCGACCGCTTGCCGTCCTTGAGTACCTTGTTGACGAGCTGGGTGACCAGCGGTGAGCCGTACACCGGGTCGGAGATCAGCGGCCGCTTCGGGGCCGGTCCCTTACGTGGCATCAGCCCTTCTCCTTCTTCGCGCCGTAACGACTACGAGCCTGTTTGCGGTTCTTGACACCCTGGGTGTCCAGCGAACCACGGATGATCTTGTAGCGAACACCAGGCAGGTCCTTCACCCGGCCGCCACGCACGAGCACCATCGAGTGCTCCTGCAGGTTGTGACCCTCACCGGGGATGTACGCCGTCACCTCGATGCCACTGGTCAGCTTCACACGCGCGACCTTGCGGAGCGCTGAGTTCGGCTTCTTGGGCGTAGTGGTGTAGACGCGGGTACACACGCCCCGCCGCTGCGGGCTCCCCTTGAGCGCCGCAGTCTTCTGCTTGGCGACCTTGTCCTCGCGGCCCTTGCGGACCAGCTGCTGGATCGTGGGCATTGACCGGCTTTCTCCTGCGTTGGCGTCCGCGAGCGCGGTCCTTGCGCTGCGTGGACATCGTGTAGTTCGTGGTCCTCCGTAACCCGAGGTCGGGCGTGTCGCCCCAACCTTGGACCCACGAGGTACCGCTACAGTCCCAATGGGCTTCGGGAGGACTCCCGCCACCTGCCGTGGCCGAAGGACACCTGGATGCCCATCTCAGCCCGCAGGCACGCGGAGCGGCCCGACATGGGTCGGGCACGAGTACCAAAGATACCTGGCCGCCCGCGCTGAGCAAAACCGGGGGTTCCGAGCGGACCCGAACCCGGCACTGGTTGTCAACGCGCCGCACCCTGCCGGTATTCCGGCAAAGCCGTGCCGACCGGCCGCCGGTGCCGAGTCCGGCCCGCGCGTTCGGCCGGCGGGACGAGCCGTCGAGATCACCCGAACGGGCAACCGCGCCGACGAGATCCGGGATCGGTCATCACGCGCAGTTATCGCCCGCCGTCTCCCACCCTCTTCTGCCCGACCGGAAACCCTTGCCCCGCAACACAACCGGACCACTCCGAGTGAGGCGGCCAGAACCGGCGCGCCGGCCGGGCACCCGGTCGGCAGTTGCCGCGGCACGAGACAGCCGCGGATTTCCCTTGCCGCACCACCGAATCCCGAACGACCACGAAACCGCGTCGACGATCACTGTCCGATTCGGCCCGTCACGGTCGGCACTGCTCGGCACACTCCCCCGCGCCGGGTGTTCGACGGTGTCGGGATCTCGTCGAGAAATTCCCACCGCGTCCGGATGGGAACCGATCGGCCGAGCACACCGTCTACTTCCGCAAGCGATGGGAACGACAGCCGAACCGCCGTCGGGCCGGTCGGTCCTGGTCGGGGATTGCGGAGGCTGCCAGAATGCCCAGTAGTGAGCTGAGGTTGACCAGGTGGGGAGCGGTGCCCGACAGGCGGCGCCCCCGACCTCAGGGACGCGGCGGGTGGGATGCCGGGGCCTTGGTGAACTACCGCGTTGCGGTCCGACACCCGTCATCTTGCGTGGCAGGCGGCCCACACCGCACGATAGCGCCGGCAAAGATACTCAAACCAGACAAAGGTTGCGCAACGATGGCATCGTATCCCTGGGGTCCGCCGAACTCGTCCTCCTCGTTCCCGCAGCCCGGTGGCGCGGCCAAGGGCGTCGACGCCCTGGTCGAACGCTACGCGGGGATGAAGGAAGCGATCACCGCGATCCGGGCGACCGCGAGTTCCCCGGATCATTCGGTGACCGTCACCGCGGGCCCCGGCGGCGCGGTGCTCGACATCCAGCTTTCCGAACAGGCCCTCCAGTCCGGCTCGGCCCGGCAGCTGAGCAGTTCGATCATGTCCGCGCTGCGGTTGGCCGTCGCGGACGGCGCCCGGCAGCAGGCGGCCGTCGTGCAGAGCTACGTCGGCGACCGGCTCAACATCGCCGAGCGGGTGATGGCCACGCAGCAGGAGATCCTCGGCGACAAGATCGCGGCGGGCGAGGAGGAACAGGCCCGGCTGCACGAGGAGCAGGCATCCGGGTCCGTATTGGACGAAGCCAACTACCGGCAGGCGAACCGGCCCACCTTTCAGCCGCCGGTGGTGCCTCCGGCGGCGCGCGGCCGGCACGCGCCGACGCAGGATGACGAGGACGAGGGCTATCAGGGCGTCTACGGGAGTGATGACTGATGGGCAGCGGATACCAGGTCAACAACGACGATCTGACGACGGCCGCGTCCAAGACACAGGACAGCGGCAGCGACGCCGAGGGCATCGTGTCGAAGGTCAGCGCGGCCAACGGCACCGTTCCGCGGAACTCCTGGGGCCTGCTCGGGGAACTCGGCCCGTACGAGATCTACCAGAAGTACTACAGCGCGTTCTCCGGGCACGTCGGGGACATCGTCACCGGCATCCAGAAGTTGGCGACGAACATCGCCAACACCGCCGCGCAGTACCAGCAGAACGAGGACGACGTGAACGAGAAGTTCACCGACATCGCGAAGGACCTGGACGGCACGGCGAAGCCGCCTGAGACCAGCGGCGGCGACTCGAGCGGCTCAGAGGGGGCATGACATGGCTGACAGCGACAGTGGCGACGACTCCGGCTACAACGCTTCGGAGAACGCGCAGGCGTGGGCCAAGAGCCTGCCCGGGGTAGGCGGCATCTATTCGGCGGTGCAGGACGGCGAGTCCGGCAACATCGGCGCGGTCGCCGCGGACGTGGGCAGTTTCGCCCTCGGCGCGGTCGCCATCGCGAGCGACCCGCTGAACGCGCTGATCTCGGCCGGCCTGAGCTTCCTGTTCGACTTCATCACCCCGCTGAAGGACCTGCTACAGAAGGTCACCGGGGACCCGGAAGCCCTGGACAAGGGTGCCGAGGCGTTCACCGACATCGGCAAGGACATCAACACCCTCGCCGGCAACCTCAACCAGATCACCCAGACCGGGTTCGAGAACTGGTCCGGCGACGCCAAGAACGCCGCGACCAAGCAGGTGCAGAGCTTCGTCTCGGGCGTACAGGGCACCGCGGGCCAGGCCGGCGACGTGGTGCGCTGCCTACAGATCAGCGGGCAGCTGATGGAGGCCGCCTACAACATCATCCTCGGCATCATCTCGCAGTGTATCGAGTGGATGATCGTCACCTGGCTGGCCGCGCAGGCAGCGGCCTTCTTCACCTTCGGCGCCTCCGAGGTCGCCGCCGCCGCGGCGACCACCGCCGAGGTCGGCGTCGAGGCCGCGAACGCCGGGGAAAAGGTCGAGCAGGCGACCACGATGGTCGAGAAGATCGTCAACATCCTCAAGTCGCTGTTGGCGGACCTGAAGAAGCTGGGCAGTCTGGTCAAGGACGGCCTCCCCGAGGAGGAGTCCGCAGCCGGCCACGCGGCGGGCGATGCCAGCGGCGATGCGGGTGACGCGGCCGCGGGCGATGCCAGCGGCGCCGCCGACGGTGCCGGGAGCGACGGCACGTCCGCGCAGGGGGCCGGTGGGGACTCCAACGCGGGCGGCGGTGACAGCGGCAGCGGTTCTGGTTCCGGTTCTGGTTCCGGGGACTCGGGCTCGGGCGCCCCGGAGCCGCCGACCACCAACACCGGCGGCGGCAGCGCCGGTACGGACACCAGCGGTGCAGCCGATCCGGGCGGCACGTCCGATCCGGGCGGCAGCAGCGAACCGCCACCCACGCCCAGCGGCGGCGCCGACTCGGCCGGCGGGGGCGACCCCGGTGCGGACCCCGGCGCAGGCGCCGATGCCGGCAGCGGCGATCCAGCCGGCG
>CAJCJE010000875.1 GCA_903970565.1 Candidatus Melainabacteria bacterium
GGTGACGAGGGTCAGGCGGCCGGGGGCGTCGGCGGCGACACCGGGACAGGGCACCGTCCGGGTCTCGATCCGCCGGGCAAGGGCGGTCACCTCGGTGCGGGCGGCCGGATCACCGTCGTAGGTCACGATGTCGACGGCACCGTCGATCAGCATCGCCGCGACGCTCCACACCAGACTGAACTTCGCGTCGTAGGACGAGCGGGGCGTGGATTTGCCCGGACCGCAGACAATCGCCTCGGCGTCGGGGTGCACCTCGACGACGGCGCTGCGCACGGTCCCCGGCTCGATCTCGGACCGCAGCAGGGTCGCGGCGTCGAGCGCGGCGTGCAACAACTGACACGCGGGATACGGCTTGATCCCGATCCGGCTGGTCTCCCACCGCACGCCCAGTCCATCGACGATCGAGGCGGCATCGCCGGGCCGGTCTGACAGCGCGGCCAGCAAGCCGTGCTCCCCATCGATTACCGACGAGGGCCCGCTGGCACCCTCGGCCGCCAGCCGCGCGGCCAGCACGCCGGCCAGCGACGCCGATCCGGGGTGCAGCTGTTTGGTCGACGAACCGGTGGCGAGGAACTCCAGCAGCCCACCCGAGGACGACCCGGCGATGCCGAGCGCGGCCGTGATCGCCGCCGCGTCGAGACCCAGCAGCGCGGCCGTGACCGCGGCGGCGGCCAGCGGTCCACATACGCCCGTGGCATGAAGACCGCGGGCATGGAACCCGTGCGGGCTGGCCGCACCCAACCGGCAGAACAACTCGTAGCCGATCACCGAGGCCCGCAGTACTTCGGCGCCGGTCGCGCCCACCTGCTGCCCGACGGCGAACGCGGCCGGCAGCACCACGGCGCTGGCATGCACGAGACCGCCCGCGTGGGTGTCGTCGAAGTCAAGGGCGTGCACCAGCACACCCGTGGCGAACGCCGCCGCCGCGGCGCCGAGCGGCTCCGCGTCACCCGGCACCAGTGCCTCCGGCGGGCCGCCGAGGGAATGCGCGACGGCCAGCGCGGCCCGTGCGGACGTTCGTCCCGGTGCACGGGCGGCGAGCGCGCAGCCCAGCCCGTCGAGGAGGTGGTGGACGACGGCCTCCTGGACGAACCCCGGCACGTCACCGACGGTGAGCCCGGCGGCCCACCCGGCGAACTCCTCCGCAACGGTCATGATGCCGCCTCACCGGGAAAAAATACTTCGGCGGTCATGATGCCGCCTCAGCTCTCCGCAGGCAACGGCGGAGCGGGGTGCGGCGCGGGGCCGTGACCGAACGCACCGGCCGCCCGCAGCAGGTCGATACGTTCGTCGTCGTAGCCCAACTCCCGGACCACGGCGTCGAGGTCCTCGCCCCTGGACGGTGCGCGGCGATAAGCAGGGACGTCCGCACCCACCCGGACCGGCGATGCGAGCTGGCGCACCATCCCGTAGCGCGGATGCTCGGTCTCGACGACGAGCCCTCGGGCCAGCGTATGCGCCTCGCGCAGCGCGGCACTCACGTCATTGACGGGGCCGCAGGGAACTCCCGCGGCATACAGCGGTTCCAGGCACTCGGCGACCGTCTTCGTCCGAAAACAACGCTCCAGGATCGGCAGCAGCACGTCGGCATGACGTTGCCGGTCGGCGAAGGTGGCGAACCTCGGGTCCTCGGCCAGCTCGGTCAGCTCCAGCGCGTCGAGCAGAGCGCGCCAGAACTTCTCCTTGGCACATCCCACCACCACCCAGCCGTTCCTGGCCTGGAAAGCCTGGAACGGCACGAGCGAAGGATGAGCCGAATGGTGGGTCCTGGTGGGCTGGAAACCCGCGTTGAGATGCCACACTCCTGGATAGGTCAGCAACGAGATCGCCGTGTCGTAGAGACTGACGTCGCAGTCGAGGCCGACACCGTCCCGCCGGGCCCGGTGCAGCCCGGCCAGTAATGACAGCGCGGCAACGAATCCACCCGAGAAGTCCACAAGCGACAGACCACTCTTGGTTGGTGGGCCGCCCGGTTCCCCCGTAATGTCCATCCAGCCGGCCAACCCTTGGAGCACGTAGTCGTAGCCGGGTTCCCGAGCGCGCGGACCGGTCATCCCGAAGCCGGTCAGCGAGCAGCAGACGATGGCCGGGTTGAGATGTTTGAGGTCCTCGTAGCGGATGCCCAGCGTCTCGGGGACATCGCCGCGCAGGTTGGAGTACACCGCGTCGGCGCCCCGTACGAGGTCGGCGAAGACTTCGCGACCGGCCGGGGTGCGGATGTCGAGGGAGATCGAGCGCTTGTTGCGATTGAACGTCTCGAAGAACAGCGAATCCTCGCCCTCGGTGTAGGGCGGCACGTAACGGCCGACGTCACCGCCGTGTGCCGGGTCCTCGATCTTGATCACATCGGCGCCGAGATCGGCCAGGTGCACGCTGCCGAACGGGCCGGCGCCGTACTGCTCCAGCGAAATGATGCGGACGTCCTCGAGCACTTTCACGTGATGTCCCCCAGCATGTGAATGATCTCCTGCTGAACGTTGCGGGTGACGTCGTCGGAGAGATAATGGACGGGAGGTGACAACTTGATCACGTCGGCCGAACCCCGATAGGCCGCAAGGCGCTCGCGCACCTCGGCCGGCGTGCCGGCCAGCGTCAGCGCGTCGACCATCGCGTCCGGCACGGCGGCGACGAGCGCGTCGGCGTCCCCGGCCCGGAACGCGGCCTGGCAGGCCCGTGCCTGGTCGAGAAAGCCGTGAAAGTCGAAAAACGGCTCGTAGGTACGCACCGTGGCGTAGAACCCGACAAGTCCCGCGGCCCAACGGCGAGCCCGCGCTCCATCGGGATGCGGCACGCAGCACGCGCTCGCGACGACCTGCGGGCGCGGGCGCCCCGCGCGCCTGGCGCCGGCGTCCAACTCCGGCAGCACGACCTCGCGCAGGTAGGCGGGCGAACCCAGTTCGTGGGCGATCCAGCCATCGCCGATCTCGCCGGCCAGTCGGGTCATGAGCGGGCCGGTACTGGCGATGTGGATCGGGATCTCGCGGCGGCGCGGGGGAAACGGACGGCGATAGTGCCGGATCGAGACCGGCTCGTACGCGCCGTCCAACTCGATCGGCTCGCCCTGATCGGCGTGCGCCACGATCGTGCGCACCGCGGCCACCGCCTCGCGCAGATGCCGCACGGGCCGGCCGAACTCCGCATGGTGCCAACTCTCGTTCAGCCTCCTGACCCCCGACCCGAGCCCGAGCACGAGTCGGCCGTCGGCGATCTCATCGAGGTCCAGCGCTTCCAGCGCGGTGATCATGGGGCTACGGACGAAGCCCAGCGCGATCGCGGTACCCACGGTGACGGTGCTCGTCGCCGCGGCGACGGCGGCGAGCGGCACGGTGGCGCTGCGGTGCAGTTCGGGCAGCCAGATGCCGCCGGCCCCCGCGCGCTCGGCCGCGACCGAGACAGCGACGAGTTCGGCAATGGACGCGCCCCACGGCGCAAGGTCGAGCCTCACCGCGCGATCGGGGACGCGGCCACCGGGAACACGTTCGCCACCTGCTCCGCACCCTTCTTGTAGACGTAGAAGGTGCGCAGGAACGTACACACTTCGACGCCGTCCTGGTTGAGACAGCGGGTGCGGACACCCACGATGCCCGCGTGCGGACGGCTGGCCGACTCGCGGACTTCACGCACGATCGACTCGGAGTACAGGGTGTCGCCGGCGAAGACGGGGTGCGTCATCCTGATGTCGTCCCAGCCCAGATTGGCGAAGGCGTTCTGGGTCAGGTCGGTGACGCTCTGGCCCACCGCGATGGCCAACGTCAACGTCGACACGACGAGCGGCTTCGCGAACTCCGACCGCTGCGCGTACGCAACGTTGAAGTGCATCTGGTTTGTATTCATCGTCAGCAGGGTGAACCAGGTGTTGTCGGCCTCGGTGACGGTGCGTCCCAGTGGATGCTGATAGACGTCGCCCACCGAGAACTCCTCGAAGAAGCGGCCGGTCCACCCCGGCTGGACTGTCATGCCCCGAACTGTACATCAGACTTTTACACCGTGACAGTCTTACAACTACTCCATGCTGCTGTTAACGTGCATAAAATCCAACGTCCGAGGAGGACATGTGGGCGAGTTCAGTACCCATCTCGTGAACGTGTGGACGACAGAAGGTCTGGGGTCGGTCCCCTCGTACACGATGATCGACTCGCTGCTCTGGACACCGACGGCGACGGCGCCCGAGGTTCCCCGGCCCGGCGTCGTGTTCGTGCACGGCTGGGGTCGCTACCCCTACGACACCCTCGTCCGCGAGCTCGCGCCACGACTCGCGGCGGCCGGGATCGTGGTGCTCGCGCTGGGTATGCGCCGCCGCGGCGGCGAGGGTCAGTTCGCCTCGGTTCCCGACAACGACCTACGCGACATCAAGGTCGGCCTCGACGCGCTCACGCAACACGGCGTGCAGTCGGCCGTGCTGGTCGGCCAGGACGTCGGCGCGCTCTCGGTGGCCCGCTACGCGGCGCAGGCCGGGGACAATCGGGTGGCGGGCATCGCGCTGGTCGACCGGATCGACGACCTGAACGCCTTCCTCGTCGACGCCGTCGGGGCCGAGCAGGTACGAGAGTGGACCGAACTCGCCCGCCAGACCAACTACGAGTTCAAGTCCGACCTCATCCGCATCGACGCCGACATCCCGCTGCCCGGGCGTCCGCCGCTGTGGATCTTCCAGCCCGCCGCGCAGTTCCTGGCCTGGTGGACTCCGCAGCCCCGACTGCGGCTGCCGCGAGTGCTGGAGGAGGTGGCGCTACCCGTGGTCTCCGTCACGCACGAGGACACCGACACCCTGCTCCACTGGCTGCTCACGACGCTCCCCCGGCCCGGCCGCCCGAGCCGGTTCGAGCTGGTGGAGACCACCACCGAGGGGGCCGTGCCGCTGGTCGGCTACCTGGTCGAACCCGAGACCGGCGGGCGCGCCGACGCCGCCATCCTCGTCGTGCACGGGCTCACCACCGGCCCGTTCTCCCCGATGGTCAAGATGTTCCTGCCGCACTACGTCGATCATGGGTTCACCGCCGTCGCGATGGAAACGCGCCGCTCCGGAGTTCGCTGCGTCGCCGACTCGTTCCCCGAGAACGACACCGCCGATGTCGACGCGTTCGTCGAACTGTTGCTCGCGCGGGGATTCACCAAGATCGTACTGGTCGGTGCGAGCCTGGGCAGCCAGGCGATTTCCCGCTATGTCGCGCGGCGCCACCATCCGGCCGTGGTCGGGTGTGTGCACCTCGCGCCCACCGGAGACATGCCGGCCAACACCGTGGCGAATGTCGATCCTCGTGAACTGGAGCGGGTGATCGCCGAGGCCACGGCGGCCGTCGCCGCCGGAAACGGCGACCAGTTGGTGCGCTACGACCTCACCGAGCAGGGCCCGTCGCGCTACCACGCCACCCGCCGCACGTTCTGGCGCGCGGAGAGCTGGCTCGCCTGGTGGGGGCCGGACGCTCCGACCTCGCACCTCGAGCTGATCTCCGAGGTGGACGTACCGGTGCTGTTGCTCTCCGGTACCGCCGACGACTACAACAACCAGGCTCGCCTCGACCAGCTGACAACGGCGGCCAAGCGCGCCCCGATCGTCGAGGAGGTCTGGCTGCCCGCCGACCACGGCCTACGGGGCGCCGAGGCCGTCGCCACCGCTGAGGCCGTCGCGTGGTTGGAACGCAACGCTCTCGTCGATCCCGCACCCGCCCGTCTCGGCGCCCCGCTCGCCCCGATCGCCGGGCGCCTGCTGACCTCGCACATCCACCCGACCGTTCCCGAAAGGGCCGACACATGAGCGATCCCGTGGATACCGTCATCGAAGGCCCGGCGGGCAAGCTCGCCGTGCGCTCCCGCGGCCTGCGGGCGGGTGCGCCCTCCGCCGTCGTCTGCGTCCAGGGCGCGCTGCTGCCCGGTCAGACCGCGTTCGACATCCCGGTCGGCCCGCCCGACCTGTCCCTGTTGCGCGTCCTCGCCGACGCGGGGCACGCCGCCGTCACGTTCTCGGTGCGCGGTTACGGCGCGTCCGAGGGCCCGACCGACCCGCTGACCATCAGCACCGAGGACGGCATGGCCGACCTTGCCGCGGTGATCGACTGGGTGCGGGCCCGGACCGGCGTCGAGCGCGTCCACCTGTTCTCGTGGTCGTGGGGAGGGCGTGTCGTCGGGCGGTTCGCCGAACTGCACCCCGAGATCATCGGCAAGCTCGTGCTGATGGACCCCGCGCTCGGCGGGAACGCGGCCACGCCGGATCTCACCCCGACCGTGCCGTACAAGGACAACACCCTGGAAGAGTTCCGCCGGCGTATCGAGGCAGAGCACACCGACCCGGAGATCGCCGAGTCGGTGGCGCGCTATGTCGTCGAGCACCACCCGACGTCGCCGTTCGGCATCGCGCGCGAGGCAACGCGGTGCCCGACACCCGTCGCGCCGGAACGCGTTACCCGCCCGGTCCTGATGGTCTACGGGACGGGGGCGGCGAAGGCCTCCTACATGAAGGGGCCGATCACCCGCGAGGAGTTCTTCGGGAAACTGGCCACCGACGAGCGCGTCTTCGCCATCGTCCCCGGCGGGGGCGACTACCTGCAATACCAGCACGGACGCACCGTGCTGCACCGGCACGTCCTGGCGTTTCTGGATGGTTCCTCATGAGATCAGACGTCCAGTGCCTGTCCTGGTGGGTCCGTCGACTGCCGGACTGCACCCCGGCCGGCTTCTTCTTCCGCGACGTGCTGCGGTTACCGCTGATCGGCCAACGGGGCTACGGCTGGGACGACAACGGCTCGCTGTTCATCCTGTGGGGCGGGGAGTGCATCGAGTTCGAGTTCATGCCCGGCGGCGTCGAGCGCGTTCCCGCGACCAAGCCTGAGGACCAGGCCCAGATTCCCGTCTTCCGCAGCTACGCCTACGATGCGACGCTCGCCTCGATCCGCGCCTCCGGTGCCACCGTGCTCAAGGAGGAGGGGCGCACCGCCTGGTTCCTCGACCCCAGCGGCAGCGTCAACGCGCTGCGCGAGCCCGATCCGGCGTCGGTCGACCCGATCGATGTCGAAGCCGCCCGCCGGCACGCCGCCGGTGGTCGCGAGCTGTCCGGTTACAAGCTGATGCCGGTCGGCATCGCGGATCTCGGGTGGGTGCAGTTGCACTGCGTCGACGTGCCGGCGCAGCTCGCGTTCTATCACGAGGTGCTGGAACTCGACGTGCTCGCCGACCACGGCGCCGACGGCGCGGTGCTCTCACTCGGCGACACCGCACGGCTGGAACTGCGTCCTGGCGGGCGACGTGAGGAGATCCCCACCGACCGCGCGGAGGTTGCCGACATGTGGATGCTGCGAGTGCGTGACATGGACGCGATCACCCACGACCTCAAGACGGCCGGGGTGCACTTCGTCAACGACCCGTGGCTGTTGACCGGCGGCGTCCTGGCTTACGCGGTGGACCCCGAGGGCCACCTGTTCGGCATCCAGGATCACCCCGACGACGGACGTCCCCAGGAGCAGCTCGCCTGGAAGCGCTGGCAGGACCGCTGACAGCGGGCCGGTTGCGTCCGGTGTGACGAACGGGGTCTTTCGTGGCGTGCGGTGCCGTGGAAGACCCCTCGGCGCGACCCCCTCAGAGCGACCTCCTCAGCGCGACCCCTCAGCGCGACCCGAGGACGACCCCGCTCGCCGGAACGCAGTGATCGGGAACCAGGTGGGCCGGTAAGCCGGCTTTCAACTCGGCCAGCAGGGTATCCATGTCGCGTGTGCCTTCGATGTGGACCGTCACGATCGGGTCCGCGCCGGCGTCCGTGCCAGGCTGAGTCCGTACGTGGGCGGCAGTGACACCGGTGCCGAGATCGACGATCTCCGCCTCCAGATCGGCCGCGAAAAGGTATCCCGCGCGCTTGACCACAACGGCATGGATCGACCCGTTGCCGATGGTGTGCAGATAGCCTGCGGCATCGCGGCGCACGTGCCAACCGGTGTGCAGCCAGCCACCGCGCCAGAGATATGCGCTCGCCTCCTCGTCGTCGGCGTAGCCCGGCGGGAGACCGCCCGGCACCTCGCAGCGCAGGACCAGCTCACCCGGCTCGTCGACGCCCACCGCTGCCCCGGCCGGATCGACGACCCGACCGGTGAACGGCGCCCGGATTCGGCCCACTCCCAGCCCCGGGGCGGGGTTGCGGTCGCTGACCACCGCTCCGCAGACCTCCGTCTTGCCAAGACCGCAGTTCCAGGAGATCCCGAATCGCACCGCCGCCCGCGCGTTCAACTCGGGCGCGCCGGGCGGGGCACTGACCTGGCGCAGTGGGTGGTCGCGGTCGCGGGCCGTGGCCGGCAGCGCCAACAGGTCGGCCACGGTCGGGTTGAGCATGCTCGCGGACGTGACGCCGGCGCGGCGGATCGCGGGCCAGAAGGTCTGGGCCGTCAGGCCGGGCAGCAACGCGACCGATCCCCCACTGGCGATGGCCCCGTACACGGTGAGCAGGACACCGGTGAAGCAGATCGGGGCGCCCACCAGCACCCTGGAGCCCTGGGCCGAGATCATGTTGGCCGACATCACGTGCAGCATCCGCGCCGAGGTGCGCACCCCGTGGTGAATGCCGGGCAGCCCGGAGTTGTGCACGATCGCGCAGTCGGCCAGATCGCCGTGTGGCACGTGCGCAGGCACGATGGCGCCGGCCCGGTCGAGGTCGGTCGTGCCGACGACCGGAGTGTCGGTCCGCGCTCGCTCGACCGCGGCATCGGCAAGGCCGCGCAGCGCGTCGTCGGCCACCAGCAGCGTGGGGACTCGATCACGCACGACGCGGCCCGCGAGTCGCGGCGTCCACACCGGGTTCAGCGGCAGGAATCGTGCTCCGAGCAGATCGATCGCCCACCAGGTGTACAGGGCCTCGGGGTGCAGGGCCTGCACCGTGGCCACCCGGTCACCGGGGCCGACGCCGAGCGCGGCG
>CAJCJE010000876.1 GCA_903970565.1 Candidatus Melainabacteria bacterium
AACGGCGCGATCCCCCCGGCTTCACCCGGTGGTTGGACAGCGGCGCCCGGCCCGGCGGAGACCCGAGCCGATACCTCACCGCCGGATGACGATGACCGATCCGATCGAGGACACGCCCATCCGAGGACTGCCCCGCTGACCGGTCGGGGTTACGGCCGAATGTCGCGCAGAGCCTCGAAACCCGGTGCCTCCGCGCCGTCGCCGAGATGCGTGTCATCCTGCGCGAAGGTGAGTTGATCGGTGACGACCACAACACCGTCGACGGACTGGGCCAGGTGCACCGCGAGCGGCACCATGCTGCGGCGTTCCAGTTGACCGTGCAGCGTCACCACGCCGTCCCGCACCTCAATGGTCACCGTGCGGGGATCGACGGACAACGCCCGGACCAGTACCTCGTCACTGATCTCCGCCTGGATGTCGCGGTCCGAGCGGACGAAAACCTGCACCAGGTCGTGCCGGCTGACGATGCCGACGAGATGTTCGGACGCATCCACCACCGGCAGCCGTTTGAGGTTGTGGTCGGTCAGCAGCCGGGCCGCCGAACCGATGTTCGCGTCGACATCAACGGTGATGGCCGGGGTGGTCATCACGTCCTCGGCCACCGTTCCGGTGGTTTTCAGCCACACCTTGCGACTGGTCCGCGACCACCACGGCGGCCGGTGTACGGCAACGCGTAACTCGTACCTGCGCAACAGATCCGCTTCGGACACCACACCCAGCACCCGGCCGGTCGCACCGACTACCGGCACGGCGCTGATGCGATGTGTGCTCAACAGTTCGGCGATGGCGTGGAACGGTGTTCGTAGCTGGACCGACACGACGTCGTGGGTCATCACGTTGCCGACGCTGCGGTGCTTCATGGCCGTTCTCCTTGTTTACGGTTTCGTCGACCGTGGACCCATAGCCAGGCGCAACACGGTTTGTGGCGCGAGCGTGGCCAGCCAGGCCCGCGCGGTGAACGGCGTCGCCGGGTTCGACCGTGTGACCGCACGCGGTCGAGACGGTTGCCGACGTGTCACCACTGTTCATCCGCGTGGGCTGGGACAGCAGAGCAGAAAGACCCGAGTTGGCAGACAAATGTCATCCCGCCACATCACGACGACGAATCCGGGCCCGTAGTCCGAGCGGTTCCTGACCCGCGCTGCCCACGCGACGGCGCGGTTGTGACGACCGGCGAACACGCTCGCTGGAGAGTACGCTGAACAGGTCGCGGTTCTTGCGACATTGGCAACATCCCGGACCCGGTACGCCATGAGACGCGACCGGGGAGTCCAGATGACGCCAGTCAGTATTTCCACCATGCCGGCGACAGATCGAACGCGCGGCAGGTGATGGCGACGACCAGCAATCGCGGCGGCGATCGGGGTGCCCAGGTGCGCCTGTGGGTCGCCGAGCACGCCGCCGCCCTCGGGGTGCGGGTGACGGTGCAACTGCTGTGCGAGACCGCCGTGGCCCGGCTCGGGATGAGCGGAATCGCGTTGACCCTGCGGACCTCGCTGGACTGGTCGGAAACGCGGCATTGCACGGACCTGTTGGCTGGCAGGCTGGCGGAGTTGCAGGTCACGGTCGGGGAAGGGCCGTGCATGGACGCGCAGGCGGCCGGCGGCCCGGTGCTGGTCGCCGATCTGGATGCGCCGGAAAACCAACGTCGTTGGCCGTTGTTCGCACCGTTGGCGTTCGAAGCCGGCGCGGGTGCGTTGTTCGCGCTGCCGTTGTGTGTCGGGGCGGTCCGGGTCGGCGTTCTGGCCCTGCATCAGATCAGGGCCACCTGGCTGGAACCCGCCACGGTGACGGACTCGCTGGCGTTCGCTGCCCTGACGCTGAGATTGTTGCTCGACGAACAGGCCGATCTTCCCTCCTCGGACGGCGAATGGGAGCAGGGTCTTCCGCTGCACGACCCGCAGCTGCATCAGGCCACCGGGATGGTGGCCGCGCAACTCAATGTGGGAATGCGGGATGCTTTCGTCCGTCTGCGCGCGCGGGCGTTCGCCGCGCACCGGCCCTTGATCGAGGTGGCCACCGACGTGGTGGCCCGCCGACTGCGCTTCGAGTCCGAATAATGGAGTCCTGACCCAGGTAGGCAGCGCGGCTCAACGGCCGTAGGCTGGAGTGATCCGGGGAGGTGACGTGCGATGGGCGATGAGCGCCTCGTCGAGACGTTCGTCGAGTTGGCGGACACTCTGACCGCTGATTTCGACGTGATCGACTTCCTGCATGTGCTGGTGGACCGGTGCGTCAAACTTTTCGACGTCGACGCGGCCGGACTGCTGCTGGCCGCTCCGGACGGAAAACTGCAACTGATCGCGAGTTCCAATGACCAGGTCCGGGTTCTGGAGCTGTTCCAGCTCCAGAACGATCAGGGCCCCTGCCTGGACGCCTTCGCAACCGGCAGGACGACCAGCAACGCGGACCTGGCCAACGCCGGCCAGCGGTGGCCGCGATTCTCCGCAGCGGCCACCGACGCAGGTTTCGCCGCAGTCGACGCCATACCGATGCGCCTACGCAATGACGTGATCGGCGCGCTCAACCTCTTTCGCGTCCGACCCGGAAGCCTGCCCGATCAGGTTCTGCGCACCGCCTGCGCGTTGGCCGACGTGGCCACCATCGGCCTGCTCCAGGAGCGCTCCATCCGCCACCAGGAAATCATCACCGAACAACTCCAGCGCGCCCTGAACAGCCGAGTGCTCATCGAACAGGCCAAGGGTCTCATCGCTGAACGCCTGCACATCGACATGGACGGCGCCTTCGCCGCCCTGCGCGGCTACGCTCGCGGTAACAACCTGAAACTCAGCGCCGTTGCCGATGCTGTCATCGCCGGCCGCACCAGCACCTACGACCTCCTCGGCACGCCGACCCCGCCCCACCAACCCAAGCGGTGACAGCCACCTCCGGCACACGCACCCGGTCGGCGGACCACCGCTGTCCTGCCTGCCGAAATCAATAATGGTCGATTCGACGATTACTGAAAGGCAGACAGCCCGATCTTGTTTACACTTCGCCAATTCGTCAAGAATATGCGAAAAGCATACGTTGATGTATGCGTTTCGCGCGAATCCGGCGTGAAATCATAGCCGTCGGCCTAATGTTCCCGTGGCGGCCGGCGTGCGAGGATCGACTGGCACCAAGGCATTGGTGTCCACCAACTGAGCCTGTGCGCGGTGCCCGTCGCCGTTGACCTTCGTCGCGTATCCGGTCGACCTCTTGCCAGCCCCACGGCCGGGCTCTGCCGGTGGCGTGGCTTGGCACGATCCGAGGGTCGTCTGCGACAGTGGGGACATGACTGATCGGCCGCGCAGTCGCCGCGGGGATGGCGACCAACTGCGGGTTGACGTGCTGGCCGCGGTGAACCGACTGCTCGACGAGTGGGGCAGCCACGAGAAGTTGACCATGCGCGCGGTGGCCAGGGAAGCTGGTGTCGCGGCGCCGAGCATCTACCTGCATTTCGCCGACAAGACCGAACTGGTCTGGGCCGCGCTGTCGGACAAGTACGAGCACCTAGCCCAGCGGATGCGCGCCGCTGACGACGCCCTCGACGCGGCCGATGCCAGGGGCAGGCTGCTGGCGCAGGTGCGGGCGTACTGCCTGTTCGCCCTGGAGAATCCGGGCCATTACCGGCTGATGTACGAGGTCCGCCAGCCCTCGGTCAGCGCGGACCGCGCCGGCGCGCATCCCGCCCGCCTGGTCTCCCGGCAACTCCGCGCCGCCATCAACCGCTGCCTCGACGCCGGTTACCCACTGTCCCTGCCGCCCCGGCAGGCCGCGCACACGCTGTGGGCCGCCCTGCACGGCATCGTTGCCCTGCACCACACCTTGTCGGCGAGCGCGGCACCGGTCCTGGTCGTGAGCATCGCCGAGGGACTCGTTAACGCACTCGTGGCGACAACGCCCGGCCCGAGACCGGTTCGTCCGCCGGACACCGAGGTCGAGCGGCTGATCGCCGCCACCGTGCTCGACGAGCCCTGACCACCACGCTGCGCACGCCTACCGATACGGCAAGTGACGCGGGTCACGCTAGCCGTTCCCGGCAGGGATTGACCAGACCCTGTCACGAGGGCTTAACTGAACTTAGTTCGGTTACGCGGAGTTCATCATCGGTCGCCCTCGGCAGAGGACGTTCCGGTCTGCGGCCGACAACGACACGCCGGGCGCTCGCCAGGTCGGGTCGGATCGCGTCAGGAGCGCACGCATGAGCACTGGTACCGAAGCACCGCACACCGGATCGCCGCGCGCCGGCGTCGTCGGCCTGGGCATGATCGGCGGCGGGGTCGCGGTGAGTCTGGCCCGGAGCGGCCGAATCCCCGCCGTCCACGACATTCGCCCCGACGCCGTCAAGGACCTCGCCGGCGTTCCCGAACAGCTGTCTTCCGCCGCCGAGGTCGCGTCGGCCAGCGATGTCGTCCTGGTCGCCGTCGTCGACGCCGACCAGGCCAGAGCAGTACTGGGCGGCAAGGACGGTCTGCTGGCCGGCGCACACCCCGGTCTCGTCGTCGTTCTACTGTCCACAGTGGCCGTTCCGGTCGTGCACGAACTGGCGCAGTCCTGTGCTCGGGCCGGAGTCGACCTGCTCGACTGCGGAGTCACACCAGGCGACAAGGCCGCCGAGAACGGCATGGTCGCGATCGTCGGCGGCGAGACCGAGGTGGTTGAACGCGCCATGCCGGTGCTGCGCGACTTCGCGAAGAAAGTGGTCCACTGTGGACCGTTGGGCACCGGCATGGCCACCAAGATCGCCCGCAACGTCATCACCTACGGCTGCTGGACCGTGGTCAACGAGGCGGCGGCACTCGCACGATCAGCGGGTGTCGAACCGGAAACGCTGATCACCGTTGTCGACAGCGCCGACCCTCGGGGCGCGACCCTGTTCTCCTGGCTGCGCGAGCAGATCGCCGACAACGCGCGGATTCGCGCGCTGGTCCCCCAGGTCGCCACCTTGCTGGACAAGGACCTCGCGGCGGCCCAGGACCTCGCGGCACACGTCGACCTCCCGGTGCCCGTCGTCGACATCGCCCGCGCGAACGGTCCCCGGACCCTCGCCTTCGACATCCCCGCCCTCGACACCCCGCAGGACAACCGATGAACGACGAAGCACGACAGCGCGGCCTGGACATGATGGACGCGGTCTACGGCACCGGATTCAGCGCCACCGTGCCCGACGCGGACACACCCGTGCTGGCCGACACCGTCGACCACCTGTTCGGCGAGATCTGGAGCAGGCCCGGCCTGTCCGTTCGGGATCGGCGGCTGCTGGTCATCGGCGCGACCGCGGCACTCGGCCGGCCCGACCTGATCGAGATCCAGGTCCGTGGCGCGCTGGCCAACAACGAACTGACCACGGAAGAATTGCGCGAAGCAGTACTACAGCTGCACTACT
>CAJCJE010000877.1 GCA_903970565.1 Candidatus Melainabacteria bacterium
CTTGGCGCGGTCGACGAAGAAAGTCCCTTTGTTCCAGGTGTAGTCGAGGCCCGTGCCGATGACTTCGTCCGGACCGAGTCCGCCGATACCGGAAAGCCCCTCGCGCTGACCGCGTCCGAGGAGATTCCGCCCTCGGTCGACCAACTCCGGTTCTTCGCCGGTGCCGCGCGCGTGCTGGAAGGCCGTTCGGCCGGGGAGTACCTGGCCGGGCACACCTCCTTCGTCCGCCGCGAACCCGTCGGGGTCTGCGCGCAGGTCACGCCGTGGAACTATCCGCTGATGATGGCGGTCTGGAAGATCGCCCCCGCGCTCGCGGCCGGCAACACCGTCGTGCTCAAACCCTCCGACACCACGCCGGCCAGCAGCACCCTGCTCGCCGAGGTCGCCGCCGAGTTCTTCCCACCCGGCGTGTTCAACGTGGTCTGCGGCGACCGGGACACCGGCCGCGCGCTGGTTGCGCACCCGATCCCGGCGATGGTGTCCATCACCGGCAGCGTCCGGGCCGGGATGCAGGTCGCCGCGGCGGCGGCCGTCGACCTCAAGCGCACCCACCTCGAACTCGGCGGCAAGGCCCCGGTCGTGGTCTTCGACGACGCCGACATCGCCGCCGCCGCCGAGGGTATCGCCGGGGCCGGCTACTTCAACGCCGGTCAGGACTGCACCGCGGCGACCAGGGTGCTCGTCTCCGCCGCCGTGCACGAGGACTTCGTGGCCGCCCTCGCCGAACAGGCCGAGGGCACCGCCACCGGCGCCCCGGACCAGGATGTCTACTACGGCCCGCTGAACAATCCCGACCAGTTCGCCCGCGTCGCCGGGTTCCTCGACCGGCTGCCCGACCACGCGGTCCTGCGTACCGGCGGCCACCAGGTCGCCGGCCCCGGCTTCTTCTTCGAACCGACCGTCGTGGACGGCCTGCGCCAGCAGGACGAGATCATCCAGGACGAGGTCTTCGGCCCGGTGATCACCGTGCAGCGCTTCACCGACGAGGCCGAGGCGCTCGCGATGGCCAACGGCGTGCGCTACGGCCTCGCCGCGAGCGTCTGGACCCGCGACCACGCCCGGGCCATGCGGATGTCCAAAGGACTGGACTTCGGCTGTGTCTGGATCAACACGCACATCCCGATCGTCGCGGAGATGCCGCACGGCGGCTTCAAACAGTCCGGGCACGGCAAGGACCTGTCCCTGTACGGCTTCGAGGACTACACCAGGATCAAGCACGTGATGAGCAACATCGAGGGTTGAGGCCCGGCCGGTCCTACCCGTTGTGCTCGTCCCGCCACGTCAGCCAGGCCCGGACTTCGGTGAAGTCGAAGTCCGGGCCGCCGACGAGTGGAACGAACAGCGTGACCCCGAGGTCGCGCAGTGGGGGACCGACCTCGTTCGGGTCGCCGCCGACGAGGACGGAGTGTTCGATCTCGGCCGGATTCCGGCCCAGCTCGGCACAGTGCCCGGCCAGCACCCGCTGCTTGTGCGCGAGTTCCGCGCCGTCGGCGAAGGTGTGCCAGATGTCCGCGTGCCGAGCCACCAGCGGGAGGGTCCTGCGCTCGCCGCTGCCACCGATCAGCATCGGAATCCGGCGGACCGGCGGCGGATTCAGTGCGGCGAAACGGTTCTCGATCCTCGGCAGCGCCTCGGCCAGCTCGGCCAGTCGACTGGCCGGCGTGCCGGGATCGTAGCCGTACTCGGCGTACTCCCAGTCCCGGAAGCCGGCGCCCATCCCGAGCACCAGCCGGCCGCCGCTGATGTGGTCCACGGTGCGCGCCATGTCCGCGAGCAGGTCCGGATTGCGGTAGCCGTTGCAGGTCACCAGCGGGCCGATCCCGATCCGGGAGGTGGCCTCGGCCCAGGCGCCCAGCATGGTCCAGCACTCGAAGTGCTTGCCGTCGCGGATCTTGCCGAGCGGGAAGAAGTGGTCCCAGTTGAACAGAATGTCCACGCCCAGTTCCTCGGCCTGGGCAGCCGCCGCGCGGATCGCCGAATAGTCGGCATGTTGGGGTTTCAGCTGGAGACCGATGCGCAACGGACGAGTCAGTTCGGTGGCCATGCGCACACCATAAATGACAATAGCAAATTCGCATAATCACGTCAATTCGCACTTCCACCATAGCAGATTCGAGTGAATTCGGGCAGGTATTCACCGAAATTTGTTTCGGTGAATACCTGCCCGAATGTCAGCCGTCCGCGATGGTGGTCGGCCTTTCTCGGCGTTGCCTTTCTCAGTGTTGCCTTTCTCAGTGTTGGCTCGCCTCCTGCGCGGCGTGCTCGACCCGGTCCCGGTAGTCGGTCCACCAGACCTGGTCGCCGTCGGGCATGAGCCTGTTGTCGGCGCGCAGTCCGACGGCTCCGTCGATGAGTTCCCGCACGATGTCCGCGTGGCCGGCGTGCCGGTTGGTTTCGGCGATCACGTGCACCAGGACGTCGTGCAGGGTCACCGCGTTGCGCTGCGCCGGCCAGTGCGGCACGCGACCGGGCGCGGTCAGCTCCAGCGACTCGATCGTCTCGTCGGCGTGGGCGCACGCCGCGCGGTAGTGCTCGATGATCTCCGCGCTGGACTCCGTCGGCTTCGCCCACATGTCGATGTTGGGCTCGGTCTCCCCGGGTGCCCAGAACAGCAGTTCGTCGACCGGGCGGCCGAAGGTGGTGCCGAAGTAGCCGACCTCGACGCCGACCAGGTGTTTGACCAGACCGAGCAGGTTGGTACCGGTCGGGGTCAGTGGGCGGCGCAGGTCGTATTCGCCCAGGCCGTCCAGCTTGTGGAGCAACGAGGCCCGGATCGATTGCAGGTACCGGTGCAGGGTCGTCTTCGGATCTGATCCAGTCATACCCGAGAGCCTGCCATCCGGCACCGACGAAAAGTCGATCACTCCTGATCGCCGGCCCACCCTCGCCGGACTCGGCACATTACGTGGATTCGTTCGAACACATGTTCTATAGTCGATGGCGGGCGGAGAGTCGGTGGGGAGCCGGTGGGGAGGCGTTCGATGCGGCGAGGGCAGCGTTACCAGACGGTGCCGAGGCATGTGGAGGTCATGGAGCACACAGGTGGCGAGTCGTTGGCGCGGATGACGGATTGGGTGATCGACCTGCATCTGAGCGGCCTGATTCCCAGCCAGGTCTCGTTCAACGCGGTGGACGACGGCGGCCGGCCCGTCGGTCGGCTGCGCGTCGGTCCGGGAGCCGAGTCACTGATCACGCCGGGCGGTCACCTGGTGTTCCATCCGGGTCGGCGACCCGGCCCCGGCACGCTGGAAGTCGTTGACGCGGAACGGTTCTACCGCGAGTTCCAGCCGTTACGGTAGCGCCGCCGCACCCGGTACCCGGCCGCCGAACGACGGGTGGCCGCCAGGTTTCGCCATTCGCCTGCCGCCGCCGGTCGGGCCGGGCTGTTGTACGGTCTGCACGTGGCTACCTTGGTGTCTTTTCACGCTCATCCCGACGACGAGTGCATTGCCTGCGGCGGGATCATGCGGATGGCGTTCGAACACGGACACCGGGTCGTCCTGGTGGTCGCGACACGGGGCGAACAGGGTGAGGTGCCGGCGGGTTTCCTCGCCGACG
>CAJCJE010000878.1 GCA_903970565.1 Candidatus Melainabacteria bacterium
GATCAACACCTCCGGCACCGGCCTGTCGACGGACCGGACCTGGATCGACGCGATTTCCAACAACATCGCCAACATCAACACGGTCAAGCCGACGTCCGGCGCCGCCTTCCAGGCCACCTACATCCAGGCCACCGACATCCCCGACGACGGCACCGGAACCGGCGGCGGTGTCGAGATCACCGGCACGCCCCAGGGCAGCGCCACCGGCCGGGTCACCTACGACCCCGACAATCCCCTTGCGGACAAGAAGGGTTACGTCCGCATGCCCGACATCGACATGGGCGAGCAGATGGGAAACCTGATCATGGCGCAGCGGTCCTTCCAGGCCAACGCCGCCGTCATCGACCGGGCCAAAGAGACCTACCAGGACGCCATCAACATCGGAAAGAACCTCTGACATGACGATGCCCGCCATCAGCGCGATCACCGCTGCGCTGCCCACCACGTCCACCTCGGCGCTGTCCGGCCTCGAATCACCCGACGCCACCGCGCCATCGGCTACCAGCGGCGACTTCGCGTCGATGCTGACGAAGGGCCTGAACGCGGTCGAGACCACCCAGGACAAGGCCGACGGACTCGCGGTCAAGGCCGCCACCGGCGACCTCACCGACATCCACGACTACACGATCGCCGCGACCCAGGCGTCGCTGGTCACCGAACTCGCGACCACCCTGCGTACCAAGGGTGTCGACGCGTTCAACCAGATCATGGGAATGCAGGACTAGACCATGCAGCAGAAACTCCTGGCCGCCCTGCAGAAGTTCTGGCGCGGCTTCCTCGCCTTCACGCCCGGACAGAAGGTCGTCACCGGTGCCGCCGTCGCGGCTCTGGTCATCGGTGGCTTCCTGTTCTCGTCCTGGGCGGCCAAGCCGAGCTACGCACCGCTGTTCACGAACCTCGCACCGGCCGATGCCAGCGGCATCATCGACAAGCTCAACGCGAACAAGACGCCGTACCAGCTGGCCGCGAACGGAACCGAGATCATGGTTCCCAGCAAGGACGTCTACAGCTTGCGGTTGACGATGAGCGCCGCCGGGCTGCCGTCCTCGTCGACGTCCGGTTACAGCCTGCTGGACCAGGAGGGCATCACCACCTCGGACTTCAAGCAGCACGTGGACTACCAGCGGGCGATCGAGGGTGAGCTGGACAAGACGCTGCAGGCCATCAACGGCGTGCAGACCGCTGCGGTGCACCTGGCGATCCCGGCAGCGACCGTGTTCGACGACGGCACCGACAAGCCCACCGCCTCGGTGCTGCTGACCACCCAGCCCGGCACCACGCTGTCGGCGAACCAGGTGCAGTCGGTGGTCAATCTCGTGTCCTCCAGCGTGCCCGGACTGACCGCGGACCAGGTCAGCGTGTCCGACTCGACCGGCAAGGTGCTCTCGTCGTCGGGCACCGACGGCGGCGACCAGGCCTCGGCCGACAGCCGCACCGCGGCCATGGCGCTCTACGACAAGCAGCAGGACGCCACCGTGCAGGCCATGCTGGACAAGCTCGTCGGCGTCGGCAACTCCGTGGTGACGGTGAACGCCGATCTGGACTACGACAAGAAGACCAGCAACTCCGTCAACTACTCCAAGGCGACCGGCGTGCCGCCGCTGTCGCAGTCCGGCAGCACCGAGAGTTATGGCGCGTCGGCCGGCAAGTCCGGCGCCGTGCTCGGCTCGGTGGCCTCGAACCCGGTGTCGAGCGCGTCGCCGGCAGCCAGCGGCGCGGGCCCGTACGTGAGTACGAACAACGTGCAGGACAACGCGGTCAACCAGATCAGTGAGAGCGCCAGTGCGGCGCCCGGGTCGGTGCGCAAACTGAGTGTCGCCGTGCTGCTGGACAAGAACGCCGGGCCCATCGACGTGGCAGCGGTACAAAAGCTGGTGTCGTCGGCGGTGGGACTGAACCCCGCCCGCGGCGACTTGCTCTCGGTGCAGGCGCAGCCTTTCAACACCTCGCAGGCCTCGGCTGCGGCCGCCGCCTCGGCCGCAGCAGCCAAGGCTGCGGCCGCCGCGAAGAGCAAGGCCGCGTTCATGTCGATGCTCAAGACGGGGGCGATCGTCCTGCTGATCCTGGCTATCGTCATCGCGACGTTCATCATGAACCGCAAGCGCAAGAAGAACGAGGATCTGCCCGACGATCTCGACACATTCCTCTCCACCCTGAACGACTCACCCGGCTCACTGCCGCCGGCGCCGCGTGACATCGTGCCGCCGCAGAACCGGGAGGCCGCGATCAACGCGGCCCGCAAACGGGATCTCGCCGAGATGGCCGACGCGCAGCCGCAAGAGGTCGCCCGCCTGTTGCGCGGCTGGCTGAACACGAAGGAGAGCTGACATGGCCGAGACCCTGGCAACGGTGTCCTCGATTCCCACCGCACTCACGGCCAATCACGAGGCGGGCAGCGACGGTGCTGCCGACCCGGCCGAACTGACCCGTGGTCTGACCGGACGACGTAAGGCCGCGATCCTTGTGCTGCAGCTGGACAAAGCCGCCTGCGCCAAGGTCCTCAGGGAACTGAGCGAGCCCGAGATCGAGGACCTTGCCGCGGAGATCGCCCGGGCCGGCGACATCCCCTCCGACATGTCCGCCGCGGTGCTGCGGGAGTTCGGCATCCTGCAGAGCTCCGGTGACAACGGTGTGCGCGGTGGCCTGGAGCAGAGCCGGGCACTGCTGATGGGGGCGCTGGGCGAGGGCCGGGCGTCGGCCATCATGGACCGGCTCGCGACCACCATGTTCGACGTCCCGTTCAAGTTTCTGCAGAACGCCGATGCTCGGCAGCTGCTGAACTTCATCGCCGACGAGCATCCGCAGACGATCGCACTGGTCCTGGCGCATGTGTCCGCCCCGCTGGCGTCCAAGGTGCTGGCCGGTCTGGGCGTGGAACTACAGGCCGACGTCGCGCACCGGATCGCAACCATGGACCAGACTTCCCCCGACATCATTCGCCAGATCGAGGCGAACCTGCAGCGCCGGATGGCAAATCTGCTGGTTCCGTCGGAGCTCGCCGAGGTCGGTGGCGTGCAGCCGTTGGTCGAGATCAACAACCGGGCCGACCGCGGCACCGAGAAGCTCATCATGGAGGGCCTGGAAGAACGCGATCCCGAGCTCGCCGAAGAGGTGCGCAGCCGGATGTTCATGTTCGAGGACCTGATCAACCTCGAGGACCGCGCGGTGCAGTTGGTACTGCGGCAGGTCGAGGTCGCCAACCTGGCCATCGCCCTCAAGGGCGTCGCCGGTGTCGTGCACGCCAAGATCTCCTCCAACATGTCCGAGCGCGCTGCCGCGAGTCTGGCCGAGGAGATCGAGCTGCTCGGTCCGGTGCGGGTGCAGAGCGTGGAAGAGGCACAGACCGAGGTCGTCCGGGTGATCCGCGAGCTCGAGGAATCCGGTCAGATCGTGGTACGCCGCGGCGAGGCGGACGAGTTCGTTGCCTGAGTTGATGGATTCCTTCGAACTCACCTCGTCGGCCGGTGTGCCGTCGCGGCTGCTCGACCAGGCCCGCGGCGACGCCCGTGCCGTCGGCTACGCCCAGGGTTGGTCGCAGGGACTGCGCGAGGCCGTCGAGTCGCAGGCCGCCGCGCTGGTCGCCGCCCAGGCCGCCGCCGACCGCGCCGCCGCGGCGCGGCTGGCCGCCCTGAACTCCGTGCTCGGCGCGCTCGGTACCGCGGCCGAGAAGTTCGCCGCCGAGACGGTGCGCCTCACCGACGACATCGCCGACCAGATCCTCGCCGCCGCCGTCCAACTGGCCACCGTGCTGCTCGGACAGGAACTCGCTCAGCCGGCCACCTCCGCCACCGCGGCGCTCGCCCGGGCCCTTGCCGCGGCACCGGGCTCCGACGCCATCACGGTGCGACTCAGCGCCGCCGACCACGCCGTCCTGTCCGGCCCGGACGGACCCGCTCTGCTGGCCGCGCTGGACAACTCCGGCCGGCAGATCGTCCTGGAACTCGACCCGGCCCTCGCCCGTGGCGATGCCCTGGCCCGATCCGGCGTGGCCGCGGTGGACGCCCGGCTGTCCGAGGCCGTCCGACGGCTGTCCGAGGGGCTGTCGGCATGAACACCTCTGTCGCCGACCGGTTGCGGAACCGGCTGGACGCGTTGACCGAACTCGCCGCGCCGCAGGTGCACGGTGCCGTCGTCCGCGTCGTCGGGCTGTCGGTCACGGTGGCCGGGGTGTCCGGCCGCATCGGCGACCTG
>CAJCJE010000879.1 GCA_903970565.1 Candidatus Melainabacteria bacterium
GGCTGCTGCTGCGGGTATCCGCCCGGTTGCTGCGGCTGGCCGCCGGTCTGGGGATAACCGCCGGGCTGCTGGGGATAGCCACCGGGCTGCTGGGGCTGGCCGCCGGTCTGCGGGTAACCGCCGGGCTGCTGCGGGTAACCCCCGGTGGGAGGGTTCTGCCCAGGTTCTTGGCCGTAGCCTCCGGGTTGCGGCCCGTATGGTCCTGGCTGCTGGGGAGGGTAGGTCACGGTGGCCCCTTGATTGCCGAAGATTCCGCTGTGACGTGGATCACCTGATGATCCGCGCGGCTGGACTGGTACTCCGACGCACCGTAGCGGCCAGCCGGTTCCGCCGAACACCGGTATGGAGTAGTTCCTCCCGCCGAGGGAGGGTTTGGGTGACGCCATCGAGCCCAGGTGATGGACACATGCCCCCGATTGTCGGTGATCGCCAGTATCGTAGGAGCTGACGACCGCTGGAGGAGGGTGCCGACATGCAGCACGACCGTCCCAGCAGCCAGCCCGAAGAGGGTGGCGAGCGAAACATCGGCCAGAGCAATGTCGAACTTTCCGCGCAGATTCGCTTCCTGGAAGACGAGGTCGCGTTACTGCGTAGGAAAGCCAATGAATCGCCACGGCACACGAGGCTGCTGGAGCAGCGTCTTGCCGAGGCGTCCGAACGAGTAAGTCAACTCACCGAACGCAACACCAAGCTCGTTGACACGCTGCGTGAGGCTCGTGGACAACTTCTCGCCCTGCGAGAGGAAGTCGACCGCCTCGCTCAGCCGCCAAGCGGGTACGGCGTGTTCCTGACCCGGTTCGAGGACGGCACGATCGACGTGTTCACCTCGGGTCGCCGGATGCGGGTCGCCGTTTCCCCCTCGGTCGAGGGCGAGACCTTGCAGACCGGACAGTCCGTCCGGCTCAACGAGGCGCTCACCGTCGTGGAGGGCTGTTCGTTCGAACGAATCGGCGAGGTCAGCACCTTGCGCGAGGTGCTTGCTCCCGATCGCGAGGGCGGACCGGCGCGTGCGCTGGTGGTTGGCCACGCCGATGAGGAACGAGTGGTGTGGCTCGCCGAGCCACTGAGTGACTCGCCGATCAAACCCGGCGACTCCCTGCTGGTGGACGGCAAAGCCGGCTATGCCTACGAGCGGGTGCCCAAGGCCGAGGTCGAGGACCTCGTGCTGGAGGAGGTACCGAACATCCGCTACGAGGACATCGGTGGCCTGTTCCGACAGATCGAGCAGATCAGGGACGCGGTCGAACTGCCGTTCCTGCACGCCGACCTGTTCAACGAGTACAAGCTGCGCCCACCCAAGGGCGTGCTGCTGTACGGGCCGCCCGGCTGTGGCAAGACGCTGATCGCCAAGGCGGTCGCCAACTCCCTTGCCAAGCAGGTCGCGCTCGCCCGGGGCGACGACGATGGTCAGGCCAAGTCCTACTTCCTGAACATCAAGGGCCCCGAGCTGCTGAACAAGTTCGTCGGTGAGACCGAACGGCACATCCGGCTGATCTTCCAACGCGCTCGGGAGAAGGCCTCCGAGGGCACGCCGGTGATCGTGTTCTTCGACGAGATGGACTCGATCTTCCGTACCCGTGGCAGCGGGGTGTCCTCCGACGTGGAGACCACCATCGTGCCGCAGCTGCTCTCGGAGATCGACGGTGTCGAAGGGCTGGAGAACGTCATCGTCATCGGCGCCTCCAACCGTGAGGACATGATCGACCCGGCCATCCTTCGGCCCGGCCGACTCGATGTGAAGATCAAGATCGAGCGTCCGGATGCCGAGGCCGCGCAGGACATCTTCGCCAAGTACCTCACCTCCGATCTGCCCATCCACGCCGACGACCTCGCGGAGTTCGGTGGTGCGCGGGGCGCGTGCATCGACGCGATGATCCAGCACACGGTCGAGCGGATGTACGCGGAGAGCGAGGAGAACCGGTTCCTGGAGGTGACCTACGCCAACGGGGACAAGGAGGTTCTCTACTTCCGTGACTTCAACTCCGGCGCGATGATCCAGAACATCGTCGACCGGGCGAAGAAGTCGGCGATCAAGCAGGTGCTGGAAACCAAACAGCCCGGCTTGCGCGTCGCGCACCTGCTCAACGCCATCGTTGACGAGTTCGCCGAGAACGAGGACCTTCCGAACACCACCAACCCCGATGACTGGGCCCGGATCTCCGGTAAGAAGGGTGAGCGGATCGTCTACATCCGCACGCTGGTCACCGGCAAGAACCAGGAGACCGGTCGAGCAATCGACACCAGCACCAACACCGGTCAGTACCTGTAGAACAACACCGGTCAGTACTGGTAACAACTGGTCGTCACCAGTTTCGGGCCCCGTTCGCCACTCGCGAGCGGGGCCCGAATCCTGTGCTGGGGCAGGGCCGCGAACTGCGGTGAGAACGTCCGCGCGGGATGCCGATCCGCGCGCGCGAGCGTCATGACAACAGTGTGCGGCGCGAACATGAACCCAGGGGAGCGGCGACGTGCACGCCGCGAAAATCCTGCTGGAACGCAGCTGAACGCGCCCCGGAAAGCCAATCCCAGCAGCGTGGATACGAAACCCGTCGTCAGCGATCGAGACCGTTGATCGACAGTGCGTACAGGGCCGGCGTTCTGGTTGGCTGCTTTCTCATTATTCGGTGCCGAGATGACGCTGGTTTGGTCATGGTGGCAAAAATTTTCACCAACGACCCCCTAACGGGCCACCGGGCTTCATCGGTGCAGGTCAGTACCCCCGTTCCCCTAAGCCCCTAACTTTCCGATCGGGGCCGGTCGATCAAGGCTAGGGGCCAATCCCCGATTCTCGGATGATCGAAAACCCGTACCGTTCCGTTCATCGCCGAGATCGCTGTTCGGCACTCTCGTCCCCATCGGTCCCCACACACGGTAGGAATAGCCCCTTATCATGGATTCTGCTCAGACCCTGCATGACTTCGTGCTCAACCTGCTGAGCAACCCGAGCACGCTCACCGCTTTCACCGCTGACCCCGACGGCACCCTGGGCGCGGCCGGCCTCAGCGGCGTCAGCGCCGCCGACGTGCACGATGTCATCCCGCTGGTCCTGGACTACGCGCCGGAACATGTCGTGGACGCGCTACAGACCGCGCAGAGCACCCTGTCCCTCGATGGTCTGGACCTCGGCCAGGCCGGCGCCATCCAGCAGCTCCAGGTGCTGACCCAGTCCCTCGGCTCGGTCGGTCCCCTCGGCGACCTCGGCGCCTCCCTCCCCACCAGCGACCCGGTCAGCACCGTGACCGACGTGCTGCACAACGGCCTGTCCGTCGCGCCGGCAGTCGGTGACCTCGGCGGTCTCGGCGACGTGGGCGGCGTGACCTCCGGCCTCGGCAGCGTGGGCAACCTCGGCGGCGTCGAGGGCCTGACCGGCGCGCTCAGCGCCGTCGGCGACGGCAGTGGTCTCGACCTCAACGGCCTCGGCGGCAACCTCACCGGCGGCGTGCAGCACGTCACCGGTGGCCTGACCGACGTCGCCGACTTGGGCAGTGTCGGCGACCTGGGCAGCAGCGTCGGCGACCTCGGCAACATCGACCACCTGGCTGGCCTCAGCGGCGTCACCGGCGGCATCGGTGACCTCGGTGGCATTGGTGACCTGGACAGCGGAAACCTGGGCGACCTCGG
>CAJCJE010000880.1 GCA_903970565.1 Candidatus Melainabacteria bacterium
CTACCAGTTCACCGACCTCTCGCACGCCTTCCTGCACCGAGCACGCGACAGGTTCGCCGAGCACACCTTCGTCGAGTACGGGATCTGCGACATCGAACACCCACCGGCCGACTACGCCGACTCCTTCGACGTCGTCATCGCCACCAACGTGCTGCACGCGACCTCCGACGTCCCCGCGACGCTCGGCAACGTCCGCGATCTGCTGCGCGCGGGCGGCATCCTCGTGCTCAGTGAGATCACCGACCGGCAGGACTTCGCCACGCTGACCTTCGGGCTCACCGACGGCTGGTGGTTGGCCAACGACGACTACCGGATCGAGAACAGTCCCCTGCTGTCCGGCGCGCGGTGGCAGGATCTCCTGCGGGAAGCCGGTTTCGGTGCGGTGCGCACGCACGGCGAGGACGGCCAACAGGTCCTGGTCGCGTTGGCCGGTGCGCGGACACGCGAGGCTGAGGACACACCCGCGCTGTCGGATGCGACGTCGCGTGAGGTGGTGGAGGAGTTTATTCGTTCGGTTATTGCGGTGACGATGCGTTTTGATCCGGTTGAGGTGGAGCGTGATCGGCCTTTTCGTGATATGGGTATTGATTCGTTGATTTCGATGGAGTTGGTGAGGCCGCTTCGGGAGCGGCTTGGTTATCTTCCGGCGACGGTTTTGTTCGAGCATCCTACTGTTGCGCGGCTTGCTGATCATCTTGTGGTCGAACACGGTGAAGCGGTCCGTGCCGCCTTCGGTGCTTCCGCGCCCCCGCAACAACAACCACCGGAGGCGGAGGACCGCCGTGCGGATCGCACCACGCGCGCACCGATCCCGGCCGAGCCGGCAACCACGTCGTTCGAGCCGAGAACCGGTGACATCGCGATCGTCGGCATGGCCGCGCGGCTGCCGAAGTCGGGCAACGTCGCCGAGTTCTGGCACAACCTCTACGAGGGGGCGGACTGCACCTCCACGGTGCCGACGGAGCGCTGGCGCGAAAAACCGACCGACGGCGCGCAGCCGCTCGGTTACACTGATCGCGGTGCCTTTGTCGATGACATCGACGCTTTCGACCACACCTTCTTCAACCTCACGCCGAACGACGCGGCGGCGATGGACCCGCAGGAACGCATCCTGCTCGAACAGACCTATCGCGCGATCCTGGACGCGGGGTGCAGCCGAACCGGTCTGGCCGGCAGCGACACCGGCGTGTTCGTGGGCGTCATGAACGGCGGGTACGCCTGGCACACGGTCGCCGACCGGACCGCCGCCCCGCCGACCTCGCTGTTCTGGTCGATGGCCAACCGGTCCTCCTACCACTTCGACTGGCACGGACCGAGTATGGCCGTGGACACCGCCTGTTCCGCCTCACTGACCGCGCTGCACCTGGCCTGCCAGTCGCTGCGGGCGGGGGAGTGCGACCGGGCGGTGGTCGGCGGGGTCAACCTCATCACCCATCCGCGCCAGTACCAGTTGCTGTGCCGAATGGGCATGTTGTCGGCGACGGGGACCTGCCGGCCCTTCGGGGCCGGAGCCGACGGCTTCGTGGACGGAGAGGGAGTCGTCTGCCTGGTGCTGCGGCCTCTGGCGGACGCCGTGCGCGACGGGGACCGGGTCCACGCGGTCATCGCTGGCTCGGCGGTCAACGCCGGCGGCAGGGCCAACGGCTACACGGCACCGAACGTGGAGGCCCAGTTCGCGGTCATCACCAAGGCGCTGGCGGCAGCGGAGATCAGCCCCGGCGAGGTCGGTTACCTCGAAGCCCACGGCACCGGCACCGAACTGGGCGACCCGATCGAACTGCGGGCCTTGAGCAAGGCATATGCCGAGGCCGGTACGCAACGCATCCGGCTGGGTTCGGTGAAGTCCAACATCGGCCACCTGGAGTCGGCGGCGGGCCTGACCGGGCTGCTCAAGGCCGTGTTGCAGATGCGGCACGGGTACCTGGTGCCGTCGCTGAACGCGGACCGGACCAACCCGCACCTGGACTTCACCGAGACGCCGTTCACGCTCAACACGCGCCGCGAACCGTGGCCGGCGGCGCTGCCGAAGGTGTCGGCGGTCAGCTCCTTCGGCGCCGGTGGCGCCAACACGCACGTGGTGCTGCGCGGCGCGCCCGATGTCGCGGACGAGCAGGCCGGCGGTGAACTGGACCGCTACGTCATTCCGTTGTCGCATCACAGCAGCGCGGGACTGCAACTGGCAATGGACGAGCTGCGCGGTTGGCTGGCCGAACGCCCGGTGGACCTCGACGCCCTCGCCCACACCCTGGCCTGCTGCCGGGACGGTTTCCGTCACCGCGTCGCGCTCGTCTGCCGCGACCAGGACGATCTCGTGCGCCAACTCGGCGAGGACCTGGAGATCCGGCGTGCCAGGGTGCCGGCGACCGGCCGACCCCCGCTGGAACTGTCCGCCGGCACCGCCGAGGAGATCGCGGCCCGGTACGAGGCGGGGGAGACCCTGGACTGGTCCCGCTACTACCGCCGACGCGCGTTGCTGTCGGTGCCGGAGTATCCGTTCCTGCGGCACCGACACTGGGTCGACTCCGTCGAATCGGAGCGCGGACTGTCCACACTGGTCTCGGCGCACCGGATCACCGGCGAGACCGTGGTCCCCGCCGCGTGGACGCTCTCGGCGTTCGCCGAGCAGGCGGGCGGGCGCAGCCTTGCCGACGTGCTCTGGCGGCGCCGGATCGCCACGCCCGAGGACGTCGAGCTGGTGGCGCGGGACGGACAGCTCTCGCTGGTCGATCGAACCGACGGCGAGGTCTGCTGCACCGCCGACCTGGTGGCACCGGGCCCGGTCGACCCCGCGCCGAGGGGGACCGCGGCCGGTGCTCGCCGGCAGTCGGCCGCCGAGGTCTATGCCGGGTTCCAGCGACTCGGTTACGACTACGGCCCGTCGTTGCGCGGTATTCGCTGGGCCGAGGTGGGGCAACGCGAGGTGCGGGCGTTCCTGCACGTGGACCGGGACTGGGGATACGACCTCTCACCCGCGCTGCTGGACTGCGGGATGCAGCTGTCCATCCTACTGGCGACTCGGCAGGCAGGCGGCACGTCCGTGTTCGTGCCCTACCACCTCGGCCGGCTGACGGTCGTGCGCGCGCCCAGGGACGAGGCGGTCTACTGCCACTGCGTGGCCCGACCGGCCGGCGCCTCGGAACGCACCCGCACCTACGACTTCTTCTTCACCGACACCAACGGCGCGGTGCTGGTGTCACTGCGGGAAGTGGTCTCCGTGGCGGTGGACGGCGCCGCGCCGACGCCACGGAGACCCGAACCGGAACGACCCGCCGCGTTCCGGGTCTTCGAGCTGAGCTGATCGGAGGTGCGACATGGCGTCCGGTAGCGTGATCATGTTCCCCGGTCAGGGTTCCCAGCACGTCGGCATGGGCCAGGAGGTCCTCGACCGCTACCCCGACCTGTGCGAGGAAGCCGGCGACGCGGTCGGTTACGACATCCGGGCGCTGTGCCTGCGCGACGAGCACGGCCGGCTCGAACAGACCGCCTACACCCAGCAGGCCGTCTACTTCGTGAGCTGCCTGGCGTACCTCGACCATGCCGAGCGGGTCGAGGACGAGCAGGTACGGTACCTGATCGGCCACAGCCTGGGCCTGTATCCGGCGCTGTTCGCGGCCGGGGTGTTCGGACTGGTCGACGGGCTGCGGGTAGTGGCGAAGCGCGGCGACCTCATGCAGCAGGTGCGCAACGGGGCGATGCTCGCGGTCATCGGCTCCCACGTCGCCGAGATCGAGGACCGGCTCGCCGGGGCCGACGTCTTCGACGTGGATGTCGCCAACTACAACTGCCCCGACCAGGTGGTGCTCAGCGGGACGAAGGCCCGCCTGGCGGAGTTGGTGCCGCGTCTGGAACAGGCGGCCTACCGCTGCGTGCCGCTCGCGGTCAGCGGCGCGTTCCACTCCCGACACATGGAGCCGTGCCGGCGAGAGTTCGCCCGGTACCTGTTGGACCGGGAGTTCGCCGCACCGACCAAGACGGTGATCTCCACCACCAGTGGTCACATCGTCGACTCACAACACCTGATGGAGGAGATGACCTATCAGATGGTGCGGCCGGTGCGCTGGTGGCAGACCGTGGCGCACCTGGCCGAACACGGATCGACGAGGTTCGTGGAGATCGGACCCGGAACGGTACTGACCAAACTGAACGCGAAGATCCTGGGCGGTGAACCAAAGTGAAGACAGCACGCGATCGGATCGCGGTGATCGGCGGCGGCGGAGCTGGCACGGTCGCGGCGTGGCAACTGGCCAAGAACCACGACGTGACCCTCTTCGAATCGAGTGACTACCTCGGAGGACACGCCTACAGCCACCCCGTGACGACCGAACACGGCACGCTGCACGTGGACATGGGGGTGGAGCACTTCAACGAGAAACTGTCCCCGAACCTGTGTCGGCTGCTCGCCGGATTCTCCATCGGCAGCTACGTCGCGCCGTCGTCGGTGCACGTTGAGTTCCCCGGCGAGGGGCGGACCTGGAGCAACCTGAACTTCTCCGGCGCGCTGCGGGAGGAGCTGCACGAGGAACTCGACCGGTTTCATCTGGAGATGAACCAGTTGGCCGTGCCCGGCGACGAACGGTACCGGGGCCTGAGCATCGGCGAGTACCTCGACCGCAACGGCTACTCCCGAAGTTTCAGGTACCAGGCCCTGAACCCCCTCCTGAGCGTGTACTCGGGCTGCCACGCGCCGTCGCTGGAGTACACGTTGAACTATGTGGCCCTGTCGTTCAAGATGAACCTGTTGTCCTTCTTCTCCGCCGGCTACTGGCGCAAGGTCGAGGGCGGCATCCATCGTTACTTCCGTGCCATCGCCGAGGAACTGGGCCAGCGGGTGCGGCTGAACACGCCGGCCGAGGCGGTACGGCCCACCGAGGATGGGGTGACCGTCGTCGCCGGGGGGACGTCGGAATCGTTCGACCACGTCGTGGTCGCCACGCACGCCGACGTCGCGCGTGGCCTGCTCGCCGCCGCCGACGACTGCTACGCCGACCTGCTGGCCGACTTCGGCTACGTCCCGGTGGAGAGCGTGCTGCACCAGGACGACACCTGGATCAGCCCGGTGAACAGCGACGCCTACTGCCAGTTCCGGATGCCGACCGGTTTCGACCTCGGTGCGGCTGAACGGATGCCGGGCAGCCTGACCCGGCACTGCAACGTGCTGTGGCCCTACCGGGAGGTCAAGCAGCCCGTGCTCATCACGTTCGACCCGCAGGGGCCGATCGAGCAGGACCGGGTTCTGCGGCGCCGCACGTGGAAACTTCCGCAGCTGCGGCCGGCCGACGTCCGCCGCAAGCGGCGTCTGGCCGACATCCAGGGCCGGCACGGCATCTGGTTCTGCGGGACCGACACCAGCGTCACCGGCCACGAGGGGGCGATCGTGTCCGGCATGGTGATCGCCGACCGGCTCGGCGTGCCGCACCCGTACCCGGACGATCCTGGCGCGGTCGCGCAGTTCCGCATCGTCAAGGAGTTCATGGGTGTCTGACGTGGACGTTCTGACACCTCACTACCGGGACGTCGAACCGGTGACCTCGCCGGCCTCCTCGCCCGGTCGGCTGCTGGTGGTCACCAACCGCGCGGACGTCCTCGCGGCGGCCGATGCCATCGGCGCGCGGTGCTGGCACGTCGATCCGCTCGCCGAGGACGCGAACCGGATCGGGGCGGAACTCGGGCAGCGTGTCGCGGCCTGCGACACGCTCGTGGTGGCCTGGGCGGACCCGGCCGGCGCGGCGGCAGCCGAACCGCTCCTGCGGTTCGCCCTCGGCTGCCTGGCCGTGGTGCAGGCCGTGCGCGCGGCGGGGCGACCGATGCACCTGGTCACCCTGGCCGCCGAGTCCGAGGTGTTCTCTTCGCTGCTGGAGGGGATGGCGGTCTCGGCGGCGCACGAGTTCGCCCTGCGGCACACCGCCGTGGACCTCGACGGCGAGGTCAGCGCCGGAGGGCTGCGCACCTGGGTCGCGACGGCCCTGCGGCATCCCGGGACACGGTTGCGGGTCAGCGGTGACCGGATCGCGCGCCGGGAGTTCACGCCACTGTCCCTTCCGGACGGACCAACCGCCGGAGTGTTCGGACCCGATGACACCGTGGTGATCATCGGTGGCGCGGGTGGTGTCGGGCGGCGACTGTGCCGGTATCTCACCAAGAACCACGGGTGCCGGGTCGTCGTGTTCGGCCGCCGCGCCCCGGACCCGGCCACCCTGACCGCGCTGCGCGAGGCAGG
>CAJCJE010000881.1 GCA_903970565.1 Candidatus Melainabacteria bacterium
CGTCCATCATCGCGGTGGCGCCCGCGCGGGCGGCCTGCGGCCCGGCCGAATAGGGCGGCTCTGGATTGCGATGCGCGCCGACCACGGTGACCGGGGAACGGAAGCCACGACCGAGCACCGCGAGCCCGGCCGCCGACCAGCCGAGCTTGCCGCACACCGCGAGCACGTCACCGGGTTTCGCGCCGGCCCTGGTCACCGGGGCCCGGCCCTCCAGGTCACCGAGGGCCGTGATCGAGACCACCAACATGTCCGACGTCACCATGTCGCCGCCGACCACGCCGGCCCCGGCCCTGCTGGCTTCGGCCCACATTCCGGCGGACAGCTCGTCGGCAACGCTGGCCGGGGTGTCGGCCGGACAGCCGAAGCCGACCAGCAGCGCCGTCGGCACCGCGCCCATCGCGGCGATGTCCGCCAGGTTCACCGCGGCGGCCTTGCGGCCCACCTGCTCAGGCGTCGACCAGTCGAGCCGGAAGTGCACGCCCTCGACGAGGACGTCGGTGGTGGCCACCACCCGACCGTCCGGTGCGGACACGACGGCGGCATCGTCGCCCGGCCCCAACAATGTGGTCGCCGGCTGTGGTCGGCCGTCGCTGACCCGACGGATGAGACCGAACTCACCCACGCTGGCCACTGTTTCCGGCGCGGTTGGGGGCTCCGGGCGCACCATTACCTCCTGAAGTGAATGTTCGGACTCCATAATGATCCCGATGCGGGGTACGTTAACGGCTCCGATGCTCATGGGTAGGGCACCGGTCGTCGGTGCCGACAAGCCTGCCGGCTTCTGTTCCTACCCCGACCTGACCCATCAACGTGAAGGGGCGCGCCGTGGTCCACGCATACATCCTCATCCAGACGGAGGTCGGCAAGGCCGCCGCGGTCGCTTCGGAGATTGCTGGTTTGCCTGGAGTGACCATTGCGGAGGACGTCACCGGACCGTACGACGTCATTGTGGTGGCTGAGGCGGAGAACGTCGACCAACTCGGCCAACTGGTCGTCGCGAGGGTACAGGGCGTGGAAGGCATCACCCGCACCCTGACCTGCCCGGTGGTTCACCTCGCCCATTCCTGACGTGATGAAAACTAGTCAGGTGGCAGAGCACTCCCCGACCGGCACCGAAACCGCCGCAGAACCGACTCCTGACTCAGACTCAGGTTCGGGTTCCGACCCCACGAGCGCCGCACCGACGACCTCATCCGTGGGCTCACGGACGGACTCACCGACGGCCGGGGCGGTGTCGGCCCGATCGAGGCCGGCGGTCTCCGTCCTGGTCGCGGCCGGCGTCGGCATCGTGCTGCTGATCGCCGCGGCGGTCACCGGCATCGCGCTCAACTCCGCCGAGCAGACCGCCAACTCGACCAGCGCGGCCGACGAGTCGACCGGTCCGGTGTTGCTGGTTCCGGTGGACGCGCCGCAGGCCACCTCGGTCGCCTGCGCGGACCTGGTGAAGAACCTGCCGCAGGCCCTGCCCAACGCCGGCAGCACACTCGCCCGCCGCCCCCTGGGCCGCCCGGTCCAGGCCGGCGCGGCCGTCTGGGGCGCCGGAGACAACCCGGTCGTGCTGCGCTGCGGCGTCACGCAACCGCCCGAGTTCACCGCGACCTCGGAGTTGCTCGCGGTGTCAGGGGTGCAGTGGCTACAGATCACCGGCGATGACGGCGCGGCCACCTGGTACGCGGTCGACCGCTCGGCCTGCATCGCGCTGACCCTGCCCAGCGGCCTGGGCACCGGCCCGATCCAAGAGGTGTCGGCCGCCATCTCCGCAGTCATGCCGGCCGTGCCGATCCACCCGACCGGCGGCTGAACCCACACCGCCACAACGCAAACCACACGCAAAACCACGCGAACCCGCGCCAACCTGCACGCCAAACCTGCGCGTAAAACCCGCCCTCCCAGGGGGATTGTTCCCCTCGACAAGCCTATCGACCCTGTTCGGAGGCGCAATGGCGGTCGTCCGGGTTGTGGATGAACGCGGTCGCTGTGGATAACCGCGCCATCATTCGGCGGTGCGCGCTACCCTGCGGGACCAACGAAAAGGGTACGCGCCAACCGAAGGACAGCCACCGGCCAACGTTCCGCACGATCAGCCCAACACGATCAGCCCAACACGATCAGGCTCGCACGATCGGCTCCATACGAACAGGCCCGCGCGAACGGCTCAGCGGAGGCCGGTGCCTCGGGCGACGGCGGTGTCGATGAGGGTGGTCAGCAGGTTCTGGTAGTCGATCCCGGTCACCGCCCACATCTTCGGGTACATCGAGATCTCGGTGAAGCCGGGCATCGTGTTGATCTCGTTGATCACCAGCGAACCATCCGGGCGAACGAAGAAGTCGACCCTGGCCAGCCCCTGGCAGTCCAGCGCGGTGAACGCCTCGACGGCCGCCGCGCGCAGTCGCGTGATGACATCGTCATCCAGCTTGGCCGGAATATCGAACTCGCACGACTGATCGAGATACTTCGCGTCGAAGTCGTAGAAGTCGACGTCCGTTGCGATGATCCGGATCTCGGCGGGCAGCGAGGCCTCGACGCGACCGTCGGGGAATTCCAGCACGCCGCACTCGATCTCCTGGCCGACGACGGCGGCTTCGATGATGACCTTCGGGTCGATCTCCCGTGCTGTCGCGATTGCGCCGGCAAGGTCGGCCCAGTCGGTGACGCGGGTGATTCCGGTCGACGAGCCGGCGCGCGCCGGCTTCACGAACACCGGCAGCCCCAGCCGATCGCGGTCGGCCTGCGCGAGGGTCTGCTCCCCGCGCCGTAACACCGCATAGTCGCCGACCGGCAGATCGACGGTGGACAGCAGCCGCTTGGTGATCTCCTTGTCCATCGCCGCCGCGCTGGCCAGCACTCCGGGGCCGACATACGGAATGGCGGCCAGTTCGAGCAGGCCCTGGATGGTGCCGTCCTCGCCGAACGCCCCGTGCAGCACCGGAAACACCACGTCGACGCCGCTGATCAGATCCCCCGGACCGGTCGTGGAAACGCCCGAGGGCGCGGCGACGACGAGGTCGGCCGAACGGGCCTCGGACGAGCTGGAGACCGACGGGAGCACCCGTCCGCTGGCGCGCAGCGCGCCCGGATCGTTCGATCCCAGGACCCAGGCACCGGTCCTGGTGATGCCGATCGGGACGGCCTCGAAGCGGTCCCGGTCCAGATTGGCCAGCACGCTGCCGGCGGAAAGGCAGGAAACACCGTGCTCGGTACTGCGTCCGCCGAACACCACCGCCACGCGAAGCTTGCCCTCGGTCATGGGGTCCGACCCTACCTGGATGGGCGAATGCGGTGCCGTGACCGGGTCGAGCCGCTCGGCGGTCAGCGAGCGGCGGCCAGCAGGTCGGCGACGACGGGCAGCGCGGTGACGAGTTCCTGACGCGAACACGCCGTGTAACCGAGCGCGATGCCGTGCCAGCGGGGCCGACCGTCGTGGTGACGGGCGAGGCCGTCGAGGGTGATGTCCCGGTGGTAGGCGCCGCTGATCACCTGCCGCTCGGCTTCGGCGGTCGGCAACTGAATGACGACGTGGGCGCCGGCCGCATCGCCGAGCACGTCGATGTCGGCGTTGCCGAGCACCTCGACGACCAGGTCCCGGCGGGCGGAGAGTTCGCGGCGCAGCCGGCG
>CAJCJE010000882.1 GCA_903970565.1 Candidatus Melainabacteria bacterium
CCGCAACGCCGCCGGCCGGGCGCCATTCCCTCGCGAACGCCCGAACGAGCTCCACCACCACGCGGGCGGTGAGCAGTAACCAGAAAGCGAACAGCACGTAGTAGAGCACGAACCGAGCGGTTTCCACAGTTCAACTGTGCCACCAATGTCGAGCGAGGGTGCGACCGGGCGGCACGACTCGCCCAACTATCCGAAGAAACCGCCCTCTGCGATGCGGCGATGGTCTTCGGCGGTGAGGTCAACATCTGGTGGTGAGATCAAGAACACCTTGTCGGTGACCTTGTCGATGTCGCCATGCAGGGCAAATGCCAGTCCCGCAGCGAAGTCGACCACTCGCCGTGCGTGAGCGTCGCTCAGCGCGGTGAGGTTGATGATCACCGGATTGCCGTCCCGGTACTGCTCGCCGATCGCCCTGGCGTCCTCGTAGCTACGCGGGTGCAGGGTGGTGATCTTGCTCAGCGGGTGCGCGGCCGTCTCCGGCTGCGGCCGGGTCCGGGGTGCCGGCTCGACCTGAGGCTGCTCGGCCAGCGCGCCACGCACCGGGGTGACGGTGCGCTGGGAGGTCTCGGTCAGCCAGGGCCGGGCGCCACGCGGTCCGGTGCCCGCGGAGAAGCTGCGCAGCTCGTCACTGGAGTCCACACGGGACACCGGCCGGGCTCCGTCGCCGAGCCGGCGGCGACCCGCGGCCCGGTCGCCGTAGCCGTCGAACTCCTCCGCCGGAGCTGGGGAGTAGGCCGACGAGTACCCTCCGTAACGGTCCTCGTCCTCGTACTCGTCCATCTCGTCCCCAGGGACCATCCCGAAGTAGGCCTTCAGCTTCTGTAGAGCACTCATGCCCAGCCCTTTCTCCGTGACGCTCCGCGTCCCGAAACGCGAGCGACCACCGCCCCGTCCTCGGCGATCCGTACCCGTGCTAAGCCGAGGCTAATCGCCGTCCACCGAGCAAAGCGGTTCCGACACGCACACATGTCGACCCGCAGGCGATCGCCACCTCCAGGTCACCGCTCATCCCGATGGACAGTTCCCTAGCCGCCGGGTGATGTTCACCCAAGGTGACCATCACGCTTCTTAGACGTTCGAACGCTTCCCTAGGTTCATCGTCAAGAGGGGCTACTGCCATTACTCCATGTAGTTTCAATTCGGAAAATTTCTCGATCCGGTTGGCCAATCTCACCAGATCGGGTAGCGGGCAGCCACCCCGTTTCGGATCGTCGTCAAGGCTCGCCTGCACCAGAACGGCCAGCGGATCGACCCGTGCACCGTTGTCGATCGCCACCCGAACGGCTGATGCCAGCGCCTCGGCGAGCCGCTCGGAATCGACGGACTGGATCTGGTCGGCCCACCCGATCACCGAGCGGGCCTTGTTGCGTTGCAGCCTGCCGATCATCTGCCAGCCGATCTCGGCCCTGGGCACCCGAGGACGCAGCGCGGCGAGTTCGGCCACCTTGCCGGCGGCCTCCTGTTCCCGGTTCTCGCCGAACTCGCGCAGGCCCAGATCGACCAGGGCGGCGACGTCGGCGGCCGGGAAGGTCTTGGTGACCGCCAACAGCCGCACCTCATCCGGCGCCCGCCCGGCGGCCGTGCAGGCGGCGGCGATCCGCGCGCGCACCTCGGCAAGGGACTCGGCCAGTTCGGCGACCCGCTCCCCGGTCGGCGGGGAGGGCTCGCTCGGCTCGGGTCCGTCGGTCATGCCGGGTCCGGTTCCAGCCAGGTGAGCGCGGCGATCCGGCCGGTCCGCCGATCCGGACCACCGTCGCGGCGGTGGCTGAACAGGGTGCGGTCCTCGACGGTGCAACGCGGGTCGACGCCGATCCTGGCCACGCCGGCCCTGGCGAGTTGGTTCCACAGTCCGGCACGCAGATCGAGCCCGGGAGTCCCCCTGCGGGTGCGGCTGGCGCTGCCGGGCAGCTGAGCCTCGACGTCGGCCTGCATCGCGGCCGGCACCTCGTAGCACTCCCCACAGGCCGCCGGGCCGAGTAGAACCTCGATCCGGTCGGTTCGAGCCCCCGCCTCCCGCATGGCGGCCAGCGCGGCCGGCAGGACCCCGACCCGGGCACCGACCCGGCCGGCGTGCACGGCGGCGACCACCTCGGCGACGGGATCGGCGAGCAGGATCGGCACACAGTCGGCGACCAGCACCACCACGGCGAGGCCGGGACCGGTGGCGACGGCCGCGTCGGTGGCCGGCAGCGGTTCGGTCCGCGGGCCGTGCACGATCGTCGCGGTCCGGCCGTGGATCTGTTCCATCCAGACCAACTGCTCGCCAGTCAGGCCGAGTTCGGTGGCCAGCCGCTTGCGATTGGCGGCCACCGCGACCGGGTCGTCACCAACGTGCGCGCCGAGGTTGAACGAGGCGTAGGGCGCGGCGGACTGGCCGCCTGCCCTGGTGGTGACAACTCGACGAACCCGCACGGCCGTGAGTTTAGTGGTCGAAGCGCGTGACCGGGGTCACCAGTTGATCACACGTCCGGGTCAGGCCCGGTCGGCGCCGGATCAGCGGCGCATGAACGGCGGGACGTCGACCTCGTCGTCCGGGTCGTCGGTGACCGGTACGGCGCGCGTGGGCAGGGTGCCCGAGCTGCCGTTGTGGTTGCTGCCCACCGGGGGCAGACCCGGCCTGCTGACCTGGTGGTGGCTCGGCGCGGCAGGGGCACTCTGGCCGGGGTAACCGGACTGCTGGGTCGGCACGCTGGGCGCCTGGCTGGGCGGGGCCTGCTGGTAGCTGGGGTTCTGGCTGGGCATCGGACGGCCCTGCGTCTCATACCGGCTCGGGGCGGGCTCGACAGGCGGCTGCGGGGCAGTACGCACCTCACCGGCCTGCGCGCTGGCCACCGCCGTACGCGGGGTCGAGCTGGTCACCGCGCGCGGTTCGAGCTTCTTGTGGGTCGGGGTGCCGGCGTCGAAACCGGCGGCGATCACGGTGACCCGGACCTCGTCGCCGAGCGAGTCGTCGATGACCGTACCGAAGATGATGTTGGCGTCCGGGTGCGCGGACTCCTGCACCAGCGAGGCCGCCTCGTTGATCTCGAACAGGCCGAGGTCGGAGCCGCCGGCGATGGCCAGCAGCACGCCGTGCGCGCCGTCCATCGAGGCTTCCAGCAGCGGCGAGTTGATCGCCTTCTCGGCAGCCTGGATGGCGCGGCCCTCGCCGCGGGAGGAGCCGATACCCATCAGCGCGCTGCCCGCGTCGGACATCACGCTCTTGACGTCGGCGAAGTCCAGGTTGATCAGACCGGGGGTGGTGATCAGGTCAGTGATGCCCTGCACACCGGAGAGCAGCACCTCATCAGCCGAGCGGAAGGCGTCCATCAGGCTCACGCCCGCGTCGCCGAGCTGCAACAGCCGGTCGTTGGGGATGACGATGAGCGTGTCGCACTCGTTGCGCAGCTCGGTGATGCCGTCGTCGGCCTGTTTGGCGCGTCGCCTGCCTTCGAAGGAGAACGGCCGGGTGACCACGCCGATGGTCAGCGCGCCGAGCTTGCGGGCCATCGAGGCGACGACCGGGGCACCGCCGGTACCGGTGCCACCGCCCTCACCCGCGGTGACGAACACCATGTCGGCGCCCTTGAGGACCTCTTCGATCTCCTCGCGGTGGTCCTCGGCGGCCCGGTGGCCGACGTCCGGATTGGCTCCGGCGCCCAGACCCCTGGTCAGTTCGCGGCCGATGTCCAGCTTGACGTCGGCATCGGACATCAGCAGGGCTTGCGCGTCGGTGTTGACCGCGATGAACTCGACACCTTTGAGGCCGACCTCGATCATTCGGTTGACGGCATTGACCCCACCGCCGCCGATACCGACGACCTTGATCACCGCGAGATAGTTGTGCGGGGGCGTCATCAGATCCGCCTTCCTGATCGTGACTGCCTAGTCGGTGCCGTCATGCCCATTTAGTGCCTTATTGACGCCTAAGTGTTCACCTCACCGGCTCGCCAGTACGCGTTCCAGTCCCGGCCAAACCCTTGACCTCAACCAGAGGTTGATGGTTACGTCAACCTCATACTTCAGAACTGGACCGTAGGCAACAAAAAACCCTTGGTCCAGCAGCCACGCCGTAGCCGGCCCAACGTCCTCGTCACGTCGATTCGCTACGCAGCGCACCGTCGGTCGACCGACACCGGGCCCAGCAGGGCTTCGTCCCTACCTGCCCAGGGGGCGAAGCAGGTTCTCTCGATCCACATCACGCATCGTAGCCGTAGTGACGTCGCTCTCGCTGTCATTGCCGCGATCTCCGCCCGGCGCCGGGCAACTGCCGACCGCGTTCGGTCGGCAGTCGTGGAAAACCTCAGGAGACCGTGGGCAGGTCGGGCGCGGAAACGTCGTAGACCTTGCCGGGCTGACTGAGCAGCGCCGCCAGCACGGCCCCCTTCCGCGCGGAGTCGGTCGCGTCGCCCCAGATGACGGTCTTGCCGGTGGTAAGGGTGAACCGCACGCCGCCGGGGGTCCGCGCGCCGATGCTCACCAGCTGCGGGCGCAGCTGGCTCGGGACGGCGGCGAGCACCGCCAACACCGACCGGGTGGTCGGGTCGGTCGGCGCGACATGGCGCAGCGCCAGGGTCGGCAGGCCGGGCGGCGGCGTGGGCACGGTGGCGAAGTCCTGGCCGGTGGAGTCGACGAGGTGCACCCCGCCGGGGCCGGCGAAGGTGGCGGCCGGCTGCCGCTCGGTGACCTCGATGAGCACGGTCGAGGGCCACTCCCGGACCACGTCGACCGTGGCGACCCTCGTCAGCAGGCCGATCCTGGTCCTGATCGCGTCGGTGTCCAGCCGCAGCATCGGCGCGCCCATCGACACCTCCGCCGCGCTGATCACCTCGCCGGAGGTGAGCACCATGTTGCCGGAGACCTCGACCGAGCGGACCCCGAGCAGCGGCGTGTAGAGCAGCGCGACGGTCCCCGCGACCAGGCCGAAGAACACCAGCAGGGCCGTCCAGCGGCGCAGCAGCGCGCGGCGCCGGGTCGGCGAGCCCGGTTTTCTCGGCCGGCGCCGAGGGGCCTCGGCACGGGCCGTTCCGGTCGTGCGACCGGTCCGGGTACCCGGCCTGGTCGCACGAGTCGAGGTGGCGCCGGCGCGGCTCGGGCGAGGGGCGTCCTTGGTCGCGGTCCGACCACCGGAGGCCGCCGATCTGCTCGCGGTCGAACCGGCGGCACTCGAACCGGCGGAGGTCGCCGACCGGGTGCGGTAGCCCCGGCCGCGCTCCGAACGGGATCGCGCCGGCGAGTGCCCCTCCGCGCCACCGGCACGGTCGGTACCGCCGGCGGACCCGTCCGAAGTCCTGGCCATCAGCCGATCCCGGCTCTGGTGGCGCGACGGTCGAGCGCGGCGATGATCTCCCGACCCAGCGAGGTGACGTCCCCGGCGCCCATCGTCAGCACCAGGTCGCCGTCGCCGACCAGATCCGCGACCAGGTCGGGAATCCGGTCGAAGCCGGGCTCGTAGTGCACCCGGTCCGCCGGCAGGTCGACGGCGTCCGCGACGAGCTTGCCGGTCACCTCGGGGATTGGTTCCTCGCGGGCGCCGTAGACGTCCAGCACGATCACCTCGTCGGCCAGCGACAGCGAGGCACCGAACTCGGCGGCGAAATCCCTGGTCCGCGAGTACAGGTGCGGCTGGAAGACCACCAGCAGCCGGCCCTGCCCCGCGACCAGCCGGGTGGCCTTGAGCTGCGCGGAGACCTTGGTCGGGTTGTGCGCGTAGTCGTCGTAGACCCGGATCTGGCCGGACCGGCCCTTGAACTCGAAGCGCCTGCGCACCCCGCCGAACGCGGCAAGGCCCTCGATCAGGCCCTCGCGCGGCGCGCCGAGTTCCAGCCCGGCCAGCAGCGCGGCAACGGCGTCCAGGGCCATGTGCTCACCGGGGACCGCGACCCGCAGGGCCAGGTCGACACCGTCCACGCGCAGGGTCAGTTCGCTGCCGCCGGCCCGTTCGTCGCTGGTCCCGCCGGTCGGGGTGAACCCGGCCGCGAGCGCGTCGTCCGGTCCGTTCGCGGTGAACCCGTAGCGGCGCACCCGGACGCCGGCCTGTTCGGCCCGTTCGGCGAGCGCGGCCGAACCGGGGTCGTCGGCGCAGGCGATGAGCACCCCTCCGGGTTCGATGCGCCGGACGAACTCGTCGAACACCGCGACGTAGGCGTCCACCGTGCCGTGATGGTCGAGATGGTCGGCCTCCACGTTGGTGACCACCGCGACGGAGGGGCTGAAGGCGAGGAACGAGCCGTCGCTCTCGTCGGCCTCGGCGACGAACACGCCGCCACTGCCGTGATGGGCGTTGGAGCCGGACTCGTTGAGGTCGCCGCCGATGGCGAAGGACGGATCGAGCCGGCAGTGCTGCAACGCGACGGTGAGCATCGAGGTGGTCGAGGTCTTGCCGTGCGTGCCGGCGATGCAGGCGACCTGGTGCCCGGTCATCAGCGCGGCCAGCGCCTCGGAACGGTGCAGCACGGTAATCCCGCGAGCGCGGGCCCGCGCCAGTTCCGGGTTGTCCTCCCGGATGGCACTGGAGACCACCACGACGGCGGGCGGGGAGTCGAGCAGGTCCAGGTTGGCGGCCCGGTGGCCGATGCCGATCCGGGCGCCCTGGGCCCGCAGCGCGAGCACGGTCGGCGACTCCTTGGCGTCCGAACCGGACACCGGCACGTGCCTGGCGAGCAGGATGCGGGCGATGCCACTCATTCCGGCACCACCGATACCGATGAGGTGGGCGCCGGAGAAGATCGCCTCGGAGCGGGTCGAGGCGGAACTGTTCGACGCGGCAGGGGTTTCGCTCATGATTTCGCGGCTTCCAGCACTATCCGGGCCAGCACGTCGGCGGCGGTCTTGGAGCCACTGCCCTGTGCGGCAGCGCTCATGGCGGACAGGCGGCGCGGATCGGTGAGGATGCCGACCACCAACTCGATCACCTTCTGCGAGGTCAGTTCGGCGTCCGGCACCAGTTCCCCACCACCGGCCGCGACCACCGCGCTCGCGTTCAGCGCCTGTTCGCCGTTGCCGTGCGGCAGCGGCACGAACACCGAGGGCAGGCCGACCGAGGACACCTCGGCCACGGTCATCGCGCCGGACCGGCAGAGCACCGCGTCGGCGGCGGCCAGCGCGAGATCCATCCGTTCCAGGTAGGGCACGGCGATGTAGGGCGGGGCACCGCGCTGGGCCTGATCGTTCTGGACGGCAAGGGTGTTGTTCCGGCCGAAGGCGTGCAGCACGCCGATACCGGCGTCGCCGAGTTCGCGCGCGGCACCGGAGACCGCGTTGTTGATCGACCGGGCGCCCTGGGAGCCGCCGGTGACCAGCAGCGTCGGCGCGTTCGGGTCCAGGCCGAAGTGCGCGCGGGCCTCGGCGCGCAGCGCGGCCCGGTCCAGGCTGGTGATGGACTGGCGCAGCGGGATGCCGATCACCTCGGCACCCGCCAGTCCGCTGTCCGGCACGGCGGCGGCGACCTTGACCGCGTAGCGGGCGCCGACCTTGTTGGCCAGACCGGCGCGCGCGTTCGCCTCGTGCACCACGATCGGAATCCGGTTGCGCGCGGCGAGGTAGGCCGGCAGCGCGACATAGCCGCCGAAGCCGACGACCACGTCCGCGCCGACGCTCTCCAGCACGGCGCGGGTGGCGCGGACCGACTCGCGCACCCGCATCGGCAGCTTGAGCAGCGCCGGGGTCGGCTTGCGCGGCATCGGCACCGGCGGAATGAGTTCGAGCTGGTAGCCGCGCGCCGGCACGATGCCGGTCTCCAGGCCACGCTTGGTACCCAGCGCCACCACGCGGGCGCCCGGCACCAGTCGCATCACCGCGTCGGCCAGCGCCAACGCCGGCTCGATGTGCCCGGCCGTGCCACCGCCGGCCACCACGACGCACGGTCCGGTACCGGCCACCCCCCTCGGCAACTCCTCCCCGAGCGGAAGAGTCCCCCGGAGACTATGAAAGCCGGTCAACGGCCTCCTCCTTCTGCGGATCGCCCTGTGGCACGGGTCGAGCCGTACCGTCCAGGGCTCCATCGTTCCTCACTGCCCCGCAGGGCCGCGCGGCGCCGGTCTCCGGTTGTCGAGCGGGTGGCCTTGCGCCGTTCCTCGGTCTGCGGTTGGCCGGCGGAGCGACCGCCGCCGGTACCGCCGGGCCGGCCGGCTCCCCTGGGCGGGGTGGAGGGCCGGGACGGTTTGCGCCGGACCGGGGGCTGGTAGACGTTGGGGGCGGGCAGATGCAGCAGCCGGCCGAACCGGCCGGGGCCCTGGGTGCGCAGCGCGGCAACGGATTCCGGTTCGTGCCGGGCGCAGTTGGCCAGGATGCCGAAGACCAGCATGGTGATCACCAGCGAGGTACCGCCGTAGGAGATCATCGGCAGCGGGATACCGGTCACCGGGATCAGGCCGATGACGTAGCCGATGTTGATCATCGCCTGGGTGACCAGCCAGACGGTCAGCGTGCCGGAGACGACCTTGATCCACGGGTCGATGTTGCGCATCGCGATCCGCAGGCCGACCACGACCACCATCGCGAACAGACCCAGCACCAGCAGGCAGCCGACGAAACCCAGCTCCTCGCCGATCAGCGCGAAGATGAAGTCGGTGTGCACGGCCGGCAGGTAGCCGTACTTGGCCGCGCCCTGGCCGAGCCCCTGCCCGAACAGGCCGCCGTCGGCGAGCGCGTACTTGGCCTGCAACGCCTGGTAGGACAGGGTCGGGTCGGCACCGGGGTTGAAGAACGCGGACACCCGGCCGCTGCGGTAGCTGGCGCCGATGGACAGCACGATGCCGGCGACCAGCGCGCCGACCAGGATCGCCGCGAACAGCCGGATCGGCGCGCCGATGAACCACAGCAGCGCGATCAGCACCACGCCGAGGGTGACGGTGCTGCCGAGGTCGGGTTGCAGGATGACCAGGGTCAGCAGCAGTAGGCCGACCGGCACCACCGGCACCAGCAAATGCCGGTACTGGCGCAGCAGCGCCTTCTTCTTCACCAGCACGTGCGCGCCCCACAGCGCGAGCGCGAGCTTGGCCAGCTCGACCGGTTGGAAGGCCAGCGGGCCGATCGGGATGAAGCCACGCAGGTTGGTGTGTACGACCAGCACCGTCATCAGCATCAGGATGCAGACCGCGACGAACGGCGTGGACAGCGCGCGGATGCGTTGCAGCGGCACGCGCAGGCCGATCCAGAACACCAGCAGACCGAGCAGGGCGAAGGCGAGCTGCTTCTTGAACAGCGCATAGGCCGTCGAGCCGTCGTGCTGTTGCAGGGACACGATCGGCGACGCCGAGGCGACCATCACCAGCCCGATCGCGGTGAGCAGCCCGAACACCGCGAGGACGAGGTGGAAGGAGGCCAGCGGCCGACCGAGCCAGGCGGTCAGCGGGCCGAAGGCGTCCCGGACGGCACTGAACCGGGCCCGGCGCCTGCCGGTTCGCGCGGGGCGCTTGCGCACCGGGCGGGCCGTGGTGGTCACGACACCGCCTCACGGACGCTCGACGGCCCCGGTGCGGTGTCTCGGGGTGACCTCACGAGCGGCCTCCCGGCCTCGCCAACTGCCGTTGCGCCGTGACGACGGCCAGCGCTTCGGCGAAGGCGCGGCCGCGATGGGCGTAGTCGGTGAACATGTCCCAGCTCGCGCCGGCCGGCGCGAGCAGCACCACGTCACCGGGGTCGGCCAGTTCGCTCGCCGCTCGAACCGCATCCACCATGACCGCCATTGCGTCATGGTCTCCCGCCTGCGCCAGGTGCACGGGGACATCCGGCGCGTGTCGCGCGAGCGCGGTGGCGATCACATCCCGGTCGGCGCCCAGCAGCACCGCGCCGACCAGCCGCGAGCCGAGTTCGATCACCAGGTCGTCGACGGTCGACCCCTTCAGCAGGCCACCGGCCACCCAGACCACTCGCCGGTGCGCGCGGATCGCGGCGGCGGCGGCGTGCGGATTGCTCGCCTTGGAGTCGTCGAGGTAGCGGACGCCGTCGAGTTCGCCGACCTCGACCCCGCGATGGTCGCCGGGCCGGAAACCGCGCAGGCCCTCGGCGACGGCGGCGACGGACACGCCGTACGCGCGGGTGAGGGCGGCGGCGGCCAGCGCGTCGAACACCCCGGTCGGACCGGGCGGGTGCACCTCGGTGACGGGTAACAGCTCGATGCCCGCGCCGGTGGGGTCGAACGCCCGGTCGAGCAGCTGACCGGCGCGGACACCGAACTGGCCGGGTTCGGGTTCGCCCATCGTCACGCCGTACCGGGTGGCGGCCGGGGCCGCCGCGAGCAGGCCGGCGACCAGGTCGTCGTCGACGCCGGCGATGGCCACCTGGCCGGTGAGGACCCGCTGTTTCGCGGCGACGTAACCGGCGAGGTCACCGTGCCAGTCGAGGTGGTCGGCGGCGATGTTGAGCAGCAGGCCGGCGTCCGGGCGGACCGACGGGGACCAGTAGAGCTGGAAGCTGGACAGCTCCACGGCGAGCACCCGGTGCCCGGCGGCGACCGCGCTGATCACCGGGAGGCCGATGTTCCCGCAGGCGAGGGCGTCCTCGCCGGCCGCGCGCAGGATCGCCGCCACCATGCTGACCGTGGTGGTCTTGCCGTTGGTGCCGGTGACCACCAGCCAGGTGGGCGGGTTCTCGTCGGTGGCGCAGATGCGCCAGGCCAGTTCGACCTCGCCGATCACCTCGATCCCGGCCGCGAGCGCGGCGGCCAGCAGCGGCGTCTCGGGCCGCCAGCCCGGACTGGTCACCACCAGCCGGGTGCCGGCCGGCGGTTCGGTCAGGCCGAGCGCGGTGCTGATCGCCGGCAGTTCCCCGGCCAGGGCGGCGAGTTTCTCGGCGCTGGCGTCGGTGACGGTGACCTCGGCGCCCAGCGCGAGCAGCGCCTTCGCGGTCGGCGCCCCGGTCACCCCGGCACCGGCCACCAGCACCGGAGCGCCGGCCAGGTGCTCGATCCCCGGCGGGTCGAATCCCGCTGCCATCTCAGCCACCGCCGTAGGTGAGCCAGTCGGCGTAGAACAGGCCGAGGCCGAACATGCAGCAGGTCGCGCCGAGCAACCAGAATCTGATGATCACCGTGGTTTCCGCCCACCCGGCTAATTCGAAGTGATGGTGGAACGGGGCCATTCGGAACAGTCTTCGATGGCTGGTCCGGAAGATCGCGATCTGGAGGACCACCGAGAGCATCTCGACCATGAACAGGCCGCCGATGATGATCATCAGCAGTTCGGTGTGGGTCACCATCGACAGGCCGGCGAACAGGCCGCCCAGGGCCAGCGAACCGGTGTCGCCCATGAAGATCTTGGCCGGTGCCGCGTTCCACCAGAGGAACCCGACGCAGGCACCGAGACCGGCGGCGGCGACCAGCGCGACGTCCAACGGGTCGCGGACCTCGTTGAAGCAGCCGATCAGGCGGGAGGGGGTGGTCGTGGTGAAGCAGTCGTGACCGGCCTGGAAGAAGGAGATGACCACGTAGGTGGCCAGCGCCATCGCGGAACTGCCGCCGGCCAGACCGTCCAGACCGTCGGTGAAGTTCACCGCGTTGGACCAGCCACTGACCGCGATGTAGCAGAAGACGACGAAGCCGATCAGGCCGAAGGAGATCGCCGGGATGTCCCTGGTGTAGGACAGGTAGACCGAGACCGGGCGCAGGCCGTTGGCGTTGACGAACTGCATGGCCAGGACGGCGAACAGGATCGTCGCCACCGACTGGCCGACCAGCTTCGCGGTCTTGTTCAGGCCGAGGTTGCGCTGCTTGCGGACCTTGATGAAGTCGTCGAGGAACCCGACCAGGCCCAGCGAGGTGGTCAGCAGCAGCACCAGCAGACCGGACGCGGTCGGCCC
>CAJCJE010000883.1 GCA_903970565.1 Candidatus Melainabacteria bacterium
CCGGGTGCACCGTCAACTGCGCCAACACCTCTTCGGGTACGTCCTCCAAGTCCGGCTCGTTGCGGGCCGGGATCAGGACGGTGGTGATGCCGGCGCGGTGCGCGGCGAGCAGCTTCTGCTTCAGCCCACCGATCGGCAGCACCCGCCCGGTCAGCGACACCTCACCGGTCATCGCCACATCCGCCCGAACCGGACGACCGGACAGCAGCGAGGCCAACGCGGTGGTCATCGTCACGCCGGCACTCGGCCCGTCCTTGGGCACCGCGCCCGCCGGAACGTGCAGGTGCACGCCACGGTCCTTGAGGTCGCCGACCGGCAGTTCCAGTTCGGCGCCGCGAGAGCGCAGGTAGGACAGCGCGATCTGGGCCGATTCCTTCATCACGTCACCGAGTTGACCGGTCAGGGTCAGTCCGGTGGCACCGGTCTCCGGATCGGACAGCGACGCCTCGATGAACAGCACGTCCCCGCCCGCGCCGGTCACCGCGAGGCCGGTCGCCACCCCGGGCAGCGCGGTCCGCTCGGCCGATTCCGGCGTGTGCCGGGGCTGGCCGAGGTAGGCGCGCAGCGTGACCTCGTCCACGGTGAGCGGCAGGGTCAGCTTGTCCATCGCGACCTCGGTGGCCACCTTGCGCAGAATCCGCGCGATGGCCCGCTCCAGGTTGCGGACACCGGCTTCCCTGGTGTACTCGCCGGCCAGCAGGTGCAGCACCGGCTCGGTCAGCGTGACGTCCTCTGTGGACAGTCCAGCCCGGTCGAGTTGGCGCGGCAGCAGGTGATCGGCACCAATGACCACCTTCTCGTTCTCGGTGTAGCCGTCGAGCGTGACCAGTTCCATCCGGTCCAGCAGCGGGCCGGGGATCGAGTCGAGCACGTTGGCGGTGGCCAGGAACACCACGTCGGACAGGTCGAGGTCGACGTCGAGGTAGTGGTCGCGGAAGGTGTGGTTCTGCGCCGGGTCGAGGACTTCCAGCAGCGCGGCGGTCGGGTCGCCCCGGTAGTCCGCGCCGATCTTGTCGATCTCGTCCAGCAGCACCACCGGGTTCATCGAGCCGGCCTCGGTGATGGCCCGCACGATCCGGCCGGGCAGCGCGCCGACGTAGGTGCGCCGATGACCCCGGATCTCCGCCTCGTCCCGGATGCCGCCGAGGGCGACCCGGACGAACTTTCGACCCATCGCCCGAGCGACCGACTCACCCAGCGAGGTCTTGCCGACGCCGGGCGGACCGACCAGCGCGAGCACCGCACCGCTGCGCCGCCCACCGACCACGCTCAGGCCGGCGTCCGCGCGCCGCTTGCGCACGGCCAGGTACTCCACGATCCGGTCCTTCACGTCGGACAGGCCGGAGTGGTCGGCGTCCAGGATCGCGCGGGCACCGGGAATGTCGTAGGCGTCCTCGGTGCGCTCGTTCCACGGAATATCCAGCACCGTGTCCAGCCAGGTCCGAATCCAGCCGACCTCGGGCGACTGCTCGGAAGTCCGCTCCAGTTTGTCCACTTCGGACATCGCGGCGTCCTTGACCTTCGCCGGCAGATCGGCTTCCTCGACGCGGGCGCGGTAGTCCTGCTCCTCGGTCGCGGGCTTGCCGTCGAGGTCGGCCAGTTCCTTGCGGATCGCGGCCAACTGCTGGCGCAGCAGGAACTCCCGCTGCGTCTTCTCCATGCCCTCCTGGACATCCTTGCGGATGGTCTCGTTCACGTCGAGTTCGGCCAGGTGTTCCTTGGCCCAGCCCAGCGCCGTGTGCAACCGCTGCGCGACGTCGAGGGTTTCCAGCAGCGTGATCTTCTGCTCGGTGGACAGGTACGGCGCGTAGCCGGCCAGGTCGGCCAGGGTCGAGGGGTCGGTGACCTTCTGCACGCCGTCGACCATCTGCCAGGCGCCGCGCTGTTGCAGGATCGAGGACAGGATGCCCTTGTACTCGCGCATCGGCTCGGTCAGGTCCTCGGTCGAGACGACGTCGTCGAGGGTGGTCGCCTCCACCCAGAGCGCGGCACCCGGCCCGGTGGTCGCCGAACCGACCCGTACCCGCTCGGTGCCACGCAGCACGACCACCTTCTGGCCACCGCGAACGCGACCGATCTGTTCCACGACACCGACCGTGCCGATCGACCCGTACCGCCCCTCGCGGCGCGGCACGAGCAGGACGCGCGCCTCGGCGGCGTCCTGAGTCACCGACCGGATACCGGGCGCCGAGCGCTCGGCGGTGGCTGCCTGAGCGGCGTCCACGGCGGTCCGGACATCGGCGTCGGAGAAGTCCAGCGGCACGACCACACCGGGCAGTACCACCTCGTCATCCAGCGCCAGGATAGGAAGCACCACAGTCTGGCTCATCCCCGTCATCACCCTTCAGGAAGTTGAGTACACCCGACTCAACCATCCTGCTGACTAAATTGTTTCCGATGCATGTTCGCCGTGAGCGATAACGCGGCCGGAGGGGATTCGAGCCTGATTTCCGCTGGTCAGCGCCGTGCCGCCGTCAGCAGAAGCTGGGCGGTGGCCCGCGCCCGGCCGGCCATCGCGGCGTTCTCGGTGATCGCCGCGCCCGTCGCGGAGCCGACCACCAGCAGCCACAGCTGCTCGCCCAACTCCCCCGGCTCACGCACCTGGAGGTCGGCGACGAGGCCGGCCAGGTAGTCGCGCACGGCGGCATGATGCGCCCGGACCACCTCGGCGATGCCGGGCTCGGTCGCGCCGAGTTCGCCGTAGGAGTTGACGAACGCGCAGCCCCGAAAGTTCGGCTCGTCAAACCAGGTCCGCAGCCAGTCGAACACCGCGAGCACCCTGTCCTCCGGGGGGACCCCCTGCTCGGTCACATACGCGGCCAGCCGGGCCCGCCACCGGTCGTCGCGCCGCCGCAGATACTCCTCGACAAGCTGCTGTTTGGCCGGAAAACACTGGTAGAGGCGCTTGAGCGAGACCCCGGACGTGCTGCGCAACTCATCGATGCCGACCGCCTGGATGCCACGCTCGTAGAACAACTCCTCGGCGGCGTCCAGCAGCCGCACCCGCGCCTCGTCAGTGTCCACCACAGCTCCCACTAGCCCAGAGAACGTTCGTTCCCCTATAGTAGCGCGCAATGGGAGAGCGATCGTTCTCCGACACATACGACGAATACGAGGACCCGACATGGTGCCACGGCCGCCGTTGCCGCCGTTCGACGAGGAATCCGCCAAGGCGAAGGTCCAGGCCGCCGAGGACGCCTGGAACACCCGAGAGCCGGAACGGGTGTCGCTGGCCTATACCGAGGATTCGGTGTGGCGCAACCGGGATCAGCTGATCACCGGCCGCGCGGAGATCGTCACGTTCCTCACGGCCAAGTGGGAGCGCGAGCTGGACTACGCGCTGCGCAAGAACCTGTGGGGTTTCCGAGGCAATCGGATGGCCGTCCGCTTCCAGTACGAATCGCACGACGCGAGCGGCCAGTGGTACCGCAGCTACGGCAACGAGCTGTGGGAGTTCACCGACGAGGGCCTGATGAGCCGCCGCGAGGCCAGCATCAACGACAAGCCGATCCGCGAGGCGCAGCGCCGGATCTTCGGCCCGCGGCCGGAGGAGGACCGGGGCAAGACCCTGCCCGTCTTCTGACCCTGTCCGTCTTCTGACCCTGCCCCGCTCCTGACCGATCAGTTCAGGAGGAAGTGGGGCCGCTCGGAGTTCGGCACCCACACATGCCAGCCTGCGGACTCCGGACAGTGGAAAAGCACGAGCTGGCCGCGACTGGCATCAACCAGCCGGTCGACGGCCCGCTTCGGCAGGAGGGCGCGCCCACGGCACTTGGCACACCGGGATGCGTTGCTGTAGATCATATCGGGCAGATCCATGTGTTTCACGTGATGCGATCCTGTCAAGGACGCGATTCGGGTCAGTCGTCGAACTCGCCGGCCCGGATCGCGCGGACCAGGGCCGAGGCGTCGATCCGCAACGTCGGGCCGGCCGGGTTCTTCGAGTCCCGAACCTGGTCAAGCGTGTTACGCAGCTCGACGCAGGTCATGTTCTGCGTGCTGCGACCCGACTTCCGCCAGGTTGCCTGAGGTGTCACCGGCCCGACTCCCATCGTTTGACCAAAGCTATAATATAGTTGGTTGACGCCTCTGCGCACAAGGCAACCCGCGCGATCCGGTCAACCGCACGCCGGTAGGCATTGACGTCCTCGTCCTCGTGCAGCATCAGTGCAGATCGCCGGTATCCCACGAAAACTATCGATCCGCGTCGGCCCGGCGAGGTCTGGATGATCGAGAACTCGCCCTCAAGGTCGGGATGCCAACCGTGTTCGTCCGGTATGACGCGCAGGCTGACGTTCGGACACGCGCTCATCTCCAGCATGAATCTCGCCTGCTCAGCCATGATCTTCCGGCCCCCGATGCCTTGTCTGAACGCAGCCTCACCCACGAATGCCGTTAGCCTGGCTGGATTTTGTTTTTCGATAGCCTTACGACGACCCACCCGAATATCCGCACGTGAATCGATTTCACTTTTAGACAAATCGTCATCAAACTGCGCCATAGCCTTGTAGTAGCCCGCAGTCTGCAAAAGGCCGGGGATCAGCAGCGGGCTGACATCGATGATGTGCGTCGCCTGCTGTTCAAGATCGTTGTAGGCGGTCATCTGCTGACGCTTCTCCGGCTCAGAGATCGCGAGCCATTGGGACTCGCCGGTT
>CAJCJE010000884.1 GCA_903970565.1 Candidatus Melainabacteria bacterium
TGACCTCCTCGACGCGGTTGAACGCGAAGGTGACCAGGTAACCGCCGTCCTCGGCACGCCGGATCTCGCGGATGTCGCCGTCCAGCAGCGCGTTCTGCAACTTCAGCTGATAGGTGTCCAGCAGATGGTTGTTGGCCGCGCGCAGGTGTCCGACGAAGTGCGTCCGCCAGGCCAGCCGCAGCGGACTCGGCCCGGCGACATGGATGACCGCGGCCGTCTCGATCAGGTTGTCGGCGGTTTCGAAGGCCGAGTTGGCCTTGCCGACGATCAGCACCCGCTGGTCGACGAAGTCACTCGGGTCGACCGAGACGGTCGAGTACAGCTCGGCGGTCTCGACGCCGGGCACGTCCGGCACGTTCTGCAAGTGCACCCCGGTCGCGATGACCACCCGCCTGGCGAGGATGTCGGCGCCGGATTCCAGGGCGAGCCGGAAGTCTCGGGTGTCGGCGTCGCGGCTGATCCGGGTGACCGTGGTGTTGTAGCGGACCGAGACCCCGGTCGACTTCACGAAGTCGGTGAGGTAGCGGAGCAGGTCGTCGGCGTCCGGGAGGAACTTCTTGCTGTACTTGGTGAACAGCAGCTCGGGGTTCTCCGACAGCAGCGAGTTCCAGTCCATCCGCATCCGCAGCTCGGGATCGTCCTGGCCGGTGTGCACCTTGTTGACCGAGATCAGCGTGCGGTGCCGGGGATAGGTCTGGAAGAACGTGCCCGGCCCGGTGCCGGCCTCGACGACCAGGTAGTTCCGACCGGCGCGCTGGAGCAAATGCCCCAGTTGCACGCCGGCCGGTCCCGCGCCGACGATCACGTAATCAAGGACTGTGCTGGACACGCTGACCTCCACCGACAACCACGACCTGCGTCGACACCGCGCGGCCGGCGAAACCGCGCTGTCTCGATGACGTGGCCGAGCGTTGTCGATGGATCTCAAAAAATAGTCAGAAGGGCCGACGATAAGCGCCGGATGTCCACTACGGCGGCTGGGTGAACACCTAGGATCGGTGGCCGGCGTGTCCGGAACGACAGCCGTGACTAGCGTGTCCAGAACGGCTTCGACGGCGCGTTCTCCGCCGGTTGCCCGGTTTCCGCCGTCTCGTCGCCGGCCAGCGGTTGCAGTACGTCCAGCGCGTACAGCCAGCGGCGCTCCCATTCGATCTGATCGCCGACCGGCCGGTCCAGCTCGCTCGCGAACGTTCGGAGCAACGCCAGTTCGGGTTCGCCGAGCCCGTCCGCCGCGAAACCGTCGATCTCCTTCCCGATCGCGTCCGCGAGTTCGGCCAGCGCGGCGACCCGATCGGCCAGCGGCCGGCCAGCGGAGTCGGCGAGTCGGCGCAGCGCCTGCGCGGCGAATCGGCGTACCGAGTCCGGAACCGGCGGCAGTGGCGGAGTCGACGACTGCACGGCCGGTAGCACGGCTGCCGCGCCGAAGCTCAGCCGCCGGGCCGCCTTGGGCTGCTTGGCCCGGCCCTGGCTCTGCCCCGGTGCCGAGGCAGCCGGCGGCGCGCCGATACTCAGGTCCTCCGCCAGTCCGGCCATCGGCATGGGTGAGCCCGGCGACATGCCACCACCCCCCGTGGCCGAGAGACCGAGCGGGACGGCCGCCGGGAGCGAGGCGGGCGACGGCCCGGACATCTCCCAGCCGGCCGGCGTCTCGACCGGCTGGATGACCTGCTTCGGTTCACCGATGGTGTTGACGACCGAGCTGTCGACGGCGACGAACGCGGTGAACCGGCACAGCACGCCGAAGGTCAACGAGGTGCGGATGATCTCCTGCTCCAACTCGGCCAGCAGCGCGCCGTCGCCGCCGACCTGGGCACCGACGTACCGGTCCTCCAGGTCACGCACCCGCGCCCTGGCCCAGATCGCGGCCAGCGCGGCATTGTCGCTCGGCACCGCGGTCAGCGTCCGCGACCATTCGTTGCCGCCGAGGGATTTGCCGGTGACGGTGACCGTCCCAGCCGGAGCCGGTTCGCCCGGCTGCGCGCCGAACCGTCCGGTGAGCAGGATCGGCGCGCCGGCGAACAGGTCCGGGACCGGCTGCGGCGCAAGCGAGTCCGCGTCCAGCGGCAGACTGCCGGCGCTGATCCGGAGGTCGGTCACCAGCGGGGTGGCGATCCGGCGATGGATGGCGCGCATCGCCTCGTCCAACCGGTCCTCGGACTCGACGAGTTCGCACCGACCACCGGCCAACCCGGACAGCCGGCGCAGGAACGCCTCGTTGACCGCGCTGTCCACGCCGACGGTGTGGACCCGGATTCCGGGCAGCAGCGGGGCGAGGGCGCGCAGGATCTGGTCCTCGTTGCCGACCTGGCCGTCGGTCACCAGCACCACGACCCGGTCCCGATCAGCACCCGTCGAGTCCGCCGCGCGCAACAGGTCCACCGCCGTGCGCAGCGGTTCCAGGAGTTGGGTGCCGCCGCGCGCGGTCATCGCGGCCAGATGCTCCACCGCGCGGAACCGATTGCGGTCGCTGGCCGGCACCAGGCCCGACGGAAGCTCCGGCGGACCCGCCACCTCGTGGTCGAAGGCGAGGACGGCAAAGGAGTCGGCCTCGGTGAGGGTGTCCACGATCCGCGCGGCGGCCCGCCGGGCGGCCACCATCTTCCAGCCGCCCATGCTGCCGGACCGGTCCAGCAGCAACACCACCTCACGTGGCCGCGCCGCGCCGATCTCGTTGGGCGGCAACAGGGTCAGCGCGAACGTGCCACCGGTACCGGCCTTGTCGTCGGCCCGCGCCTTGTCCTCGGCCCGCGCCGGGTCGTCGGGTCGGACCACGAACGAGGCGGTGAGCGCGTCCGGATCGCCGAGGCGTAGCCGCAGCACGAGATCGCGGTCGGCCCGCTCCCCCGGTTGCAGGTACAGCCGCAGGGGGTTCTCGGTGTCGGCGCGCAGCGGGAGGCTGCTGGTCAGCTCGGCCAGCGGCAGGCCGGTCGGGTCGATGTCGATCCGCGCGGACAGCCTGATCGGGTTGGGAAAACCGGGCAGCAGCACGGGCGGGGTGATCCGGGAGGCGTCCGGCACCGCGTCGGTGTCCGGGTAGGTCCCGCTGCCGACCGGCATCGAGCCCAACGGCGTGCCGGGAACGAACCTCGGCGCGACCACGAGCGGGAACCGGAAGGTCGCCGCACCGTCCTCGACCGGCAGCAGGCCGGCCAGCACCAGCCGGATCACCACGCGCTCGCCCGGCATGATGTTGCCGACCCGCATGGTGAACACGCCCGGCCGCTCCTCCTCGACGATCGCCGCGCGCCGACCGTCCACAATGGCCTGTTCGTAGTCGGCGCGCGCCGCGCCGCGTTCCCGCAGCACCCCGTCAACCACTCGCCCACCCGCCCGCATGGACAGTGCGGTGACGGCGGAACGATCCGGCAGCGGGAAGACGTAGGTCGCTTCCAGTGGTTCGTCGTAGGGATTGCGGAAACCCTGGGTCAGTTCGGTGCGCACGGCGAGCCCGGTGATGTCGGTGGTGAGGTCGATCTCCGCCAGCGGCAGGTTGCCGCGTTCGGTCACCAGGGCGCCGATTCCGCCGTCGGGGTCCGGTTCGGTGTGCGCGGCCAACTCGGCCACGGTCATCTGCTGCGCGGATACCATCTCAGTTCTCCCCTTGGCTGGTCTGACTCGGGTGATGGGGCTGGTCCGGTGTCGGATCAGCCCGGTGGTCCGGCTCGTGGTCCGGCTCGTGGTCCGGTCGAGCCGGTAATCGCGGCCAGCCCGTCGACGGCATCGGATCGGCGAGGCCGCGTTCGCGCAGCACGGCCAGCAGGGCGCTCGCGGCCCGGCCGATCGCCTCGATGTCCTCGGCATCGGGCAGCCGGGTCGCGCCGTCGAGCAGCAACCGCACCCCGCCGCCGAGCAGCACGCTCGGCAACAACGCGGGCCCGTCCGGCGCCGGGGCGGAACTCGGCGCAGCCACCGACAGGACCGGTGCCGACAGGACCGGTGCCGCCGGAACGGAAGCGGGCGCCGCTGCCGGCGCGGCCGGCGCGGCCCAGAACCGGCCGCGATCCACCGTGGCCTCGGCACCGTTGCCTACTCCGTTGTCCGCAACGGCGTTCGTCGACGGCGGTTCGAGCAGGTCGGACGGGAGTTGCGCCAACCGAGCCAGGGTGTCGTCGTCGGCCCCGAGCAACGCGGTCTGCACCTGGGCGATGGACCGGCCCTCGGCTTGCAACCGCTTGACCGCGACCAGTTGCGCCAGGTGCCGCCGGCCGTAGAGCGCGGTCCGGCCCCGCATCGCGGCCGGCCGGTCGAGCAGGCCGATCGTGCTGTACCAGCGGATGGTGCGCCGGTCGGGCACCTCGCGGACACGTCCGCTGCGCTGACCCGAGTAGTCGACGGCCAACGCTCGTCCGACGAGCTGGGCCAGCTCGTCAATCGTCCATCGCGCCTCGGTAGCCATGCCGCTATCATGACACTGTTATATGACACTGTCAATCAAGGCGGGCTCCTGCGGACATCCGCAGGTCGTCTCGGCTACGGTGGGCTTGCCGTACTGATCGACTGCCGGTCATCTCCAGGACCGACCGGAGTCGAGCACGGCCTGATCGACTACATCGTGGTACTTGTCAGGAGGTCGCTGTGGCACAACAGGTTCGTGGAGTCATCGCTCGCGCCAAGGGTGAGCCGGTCGAGGTGGCCGACATACTGGTGCCTGATCCCGGCCCCGGTGAGGCCGTGGTGCGGGTGCAGGCGTGCGGGGTGTGCCATACCGACCTGCACTACCGGGAGGGCGGCATCAACGATGAGTTCCCGTTCCTGCTCGGGCACGAGGCGGCCGGCATCGTCGAGCAGGTCGGCGACGGGGTCACCGAGGTCGAGGTCGGCGATTTCGTGGTGCTCAACTGGCGCGCGGTGTGCGGCCAGTGCCGAGCCTGTCAGCGGGGCCGGCCCTGGTACTGCTTCAACACCCACAACGCCGCCCAGCCGATGACGCTGCTGGACGGCACTCCCCTCACCCCGGCCCTGGGCATCGGCGCCTTCGCCGACAAGACCCTGGTCCACGCCGGTCAGTGCACCAAGGTCGACTCGAGCGCGCGGCCGGCCGCCGTGGGCCTGCTCGGCTGTGGCGTGATGGCCGGGATCGGCGCGGCCATCAACACCGGCGGGGTCGGCCG
>CAJCJE010000885.1 GCA_903970565.1 Candidatus Melainabacteria bacterium
GGCGAAGGTCTCGCCGAGGCCGCGAATCGCGCCACCGCCCCTGGGTAACGCGAGCGTCGGCGTGAGCGGCGGGCCGCCGGGTAGTCCCGCGCCTGTCTCGGACGCGGCCGGTTGGGCGGTTGGCTGAGCGGACGACGCAGCGACGGTGTTCGGGTCCGCGCTCACCGCTGGCTTCTCTCCACGGAGAAAAGAGCGCCACCGTCGACCCCAGATGCATCGATCAGGCGAGTCTTCTGTCCACAGTGATCACGAGGATGGACGGCGCGTCGAACGCTCATGCCCGTCTCATCGTTCGACCGGACACAATCGTGTCATCCGGCCGAGGCGTTCCCGCGCCGCGCGGCACGGGACTGATTGCCGTGTCGGACGGTTGAATACGAAACAGGGCCTCGTGGATCGCGCTGCGTGGCGTCGACACCACCCGAGCCGCCACGAGGCCCCGTCGCGGTCAGCGTTCGAAGACGCCGGTCAGTCGGCCACGGCCGAGGACGGGCGAGGTGACGGTGGACAGCAGGGCGCGGGGTCGCGCCCGGTCCGGACTCGTCGCGTCGGGATTGCCGTCCACGGGCTTTTCCAGAGCGAACAGTTGAAAGGTGTAGTGGTGTGGCCCGTGGCCCTTGACGGGTGCGGGACCGTGGTAGCCACGTCCGACGGTGGACCGCAGTGGCCGCACTCCGGCGCCGGGCTGTTTCGCGGCCAGGGCACCGGGCTCCAGGTGTTTGGTTGCCGGGTCGATCAGGGCGAGGCAGTGCACGGCGGGCTTGCCGATGGGGACGTCGGTGTCCTCGACGACCAGGAGCAGCTGTGCGGTGCCGGGCGGGGGAGGGGTCCAGGACAGCTGGGGGGACCGGTCGGCGCCGCCGACGTACTTCGGGCAGCTCTCCAGCGGCATGGCCTCGCCGTCGCCGAAGTCCCGGCTGGTGAGGGTCAGCAGTTCGGGGCCCTGGAGGTGGGGCATGTTCCACGCCACGTGGGTGTCGCCTGCCCTGCGGTTGCGCAGAAGTCGGCCGAGTGGGCTCATCGGGTGGCCTCGACCTTCTCGATGACCTCGGCGGTGGTGGCGGTTTCGCCGAGCTTGGGGAAGACCCGCTCGATGCTGTGCCGGTGGGAGTCGGCGTCGGGATCGCTCATGGCGTCGGTGGCCAGCACGACGTGGTAGCCGTAGTCGAAGGCCGAGCGTGCGGTCGACTCGACGCCCGCGCTGGTCGAGATCCCGGCGAGCACGATCTGGGTGACGCCCAGATCCCGCAGCAGGGTGTCGAGCCCGGTGTCGTGGAAGGCGCTGCGCCGTCGCTTGGTGATCAGGTGGTCGGTCGGCTGCACGTCGAGTTCGTCGATGAGGTCGGCCCAGCCGGTCGGCAGCGCGGTGCCACCGGACCAGCCGGCCTCGGTGCGTCCCGGCGCGCGTCCGGTGACGTTGACCAGGACCACGGGCAGGCTGTGCCGGCGGAACTCGGCGGCCAGATGCGCCGCCTGCTTGACGACGTCGGTGACCGCACCGTCGGTGTGGGCGGCGACGATGCCCTTCTGCAAATCGATCACGACGAGCGCTGAGTTGGGATCGATCGTTGTCAGTGCCAAGGCTGGTTCTCCTGTGCGTGCTGGATTGTTGTGGTTCGTGGCGGCGGGGCTGCCGGTGCCGCGCAGCAGGGAGGCGATCGCGGCGAGGAAGGCGAGGATCGCGCCGAAGGCGAACACGACGACCAGGCCGGTGTGGAAGGGGCCGGAGATCAGGTGTGGGAAGAACTCGCGTCCGGTCAGCGCCTGCTGCTGCACCGGGGTCAGGCGGGCCAGGGTGCCGCTGGGCTGGAGCAGGTGCTGGATCGGATTGACGCCCAGTTGGGCGGCGAACAGGGACGAGACCGGGGGCAGGCTGCCGACCTGGGCCGCGACGTGACTCGGCACGCCCTGCTGCCGCAGGCTGCTGGTGAGGGTGCGCGGGAGGCTGCTGGCCAGTCCGGCGATCATCAGGGAGAAGAACACGCCGATGGAGACGGCGGTGCCCGAGTTCTGGAAGGTGGACCGCATACCCGAGGCGACGCCGCGCAGACTGCTCGGCACGCTCCCCATGATGGAGGATGAGTTGGGGGAGGCGAACATGCCGCTGGCGATCCCGTTGAGCGCGATCAGCACCGCGAAGATCCAGTAACTGAAGTCGACCGGCAGGAGCATCAGGCCCAGGAAGCTGGCGCCGAACAGCGCCGCGCCCCCGGTGGCCAGACCCCGTGAGCCGATCCGGTCGGACAGGTACCCCGACACGGGTCCGGCGGCGAGGAAGCCGGCGGTCAGCGGCAGCATGAAGATGCCGGCCCACAGCGGTGTGTTGCTGTAGTCGTAGCCGTGCAGTGGCAGCCAGATGCCCTGCAACCAGATGATCAGGACGAACTGCATCCCGCCTCGGCCGATCGAGATGGCCAGGCCCGCCACGTTGCCGAAGGTGAAGGCCCGCAGGCGGAACAGGCTCAGTTGGACCATCGGCGCGGAGACCCGGTTCTCGATGACGACGAACGCTGCCAGCAGGACCAGCCCGCCGGCGATCAGCCCGTCGACCAGCGGGTTGGTCCAGCCCATCGTGTGTCCGCCGTAGGGCTGTAGGCCGAAGGTGACCGCGATCAGGACCGCGCTCAGACCTACCGCGAAGGTGACGTTGCCCCACCAGTCGATCCGGCCGCCGCCGCGCTTGCCGGT
>CAJCJE010000886.1 GCA_903970565.1 Candidatus Melainabacteria bacterium
GTGACGCAGAAGATCTCCCTGCTGCACGGGGCCTCCGGCAGCTACGTCGGGAACACGCCCGCCATTGCTGCGCTGTGCATTCCCGCGTTGAGCCTGGAGGACGGACCGGCCGGCGTCGGTGACGGGATGACCGGGGTGACCCAGCTACCCGCCCCGGTGGCCGCCGCCGCGACCTGGGACCCGACCGCCGAACAGAGCTACGGCGCGGTGATCGGCAACGAGGACGCGGGCAAGGGCGTCAACATCGATCTCGGCCCGACCATCAACATCGACCGCGACCCACGCTGGGGCCGGTCCTTCGAATCGATGTCCGAGGACCCGTATCTCGCCGGCCAGCTCGGTGCCGCCGAGATTCGCGGCGTGCAGAGCCAGGGCGTGCTGGCGCAGGTCAAACACCTCGGCGTATACAACCAGGAGACCAACCGCAACACCCCCTCCGATGACGCGATCATCGACCCCAGGACCGAGCAGGAGATCTACTTCCCGCAGTTCGGGGCCGCCGTGCAGCAGGGCGCTCCATCCTCGGTGATGTGCTCCTACTCCACCGTCAACGGCACCTATGCCTGCGAGAATCCGGTCCTGCTCAATGACGCGCTGGACACCGAATTCGGTTTCCCCGGCTTCGTCACCTCCGACTGGGGCGCGACCCATTCCACCGTCGCCGCCGCCAATGCCGGCCTTGACCAGGAAATGCCCAGCGACACCTACTTCGGTTCCGCGCTACAGACCGCGGTCAGCAACGGCCAGGTCTCCACGGCCACGCTGAACAACATGGTCAGCCGCATTCTGACCGAGATGTTCACCTTCGGCCTGTTCGATCGCCCGGTCTCCGGCGGCACCGGAGCGACGGTGACCACCACGGCGCACACCTCGACCGCGGCGTCCATCGCCGAGGAGGGCAGCGTGCTGCTGAAGAACAGCAACAACGTGCTGCCGCTGAACACCTCCACGGTGAAGTCCATCGCGGTTCTCGGTGACGACGCCAGCACCGACGCGCAGACTGCCGGCGGCGGCTCGGCCTCGGTCGACTCCTCCGGCACCGTCACCCCGCTCTCGGCCATCACCTCCCGCGCCGGATCGGGTGTCTCCGTGCAGTACTCCGAGGGCGCGTCCGCCTCGGGCACCACCAGCGCCCAGGTGCAGGCCGCGGTCTCCCTGGCGAAGAGTTCCAGCGTGGCCGTGGTGTTCGCCAACTACTCCGAATCCGAGGGCAGCGACCTCACCAGCATCGGCCTGGCCGGCAACTACGACACCCTCATCGAGGATGTCGCGGCCGTCAACCCGAACACGATCGTCGTCCTCAACACCGGTTCGGCGGTCACCATGCCGTGGTTGAGTTCGGTCGCCGGCGTCTTCGAGAACTGGTACCCCGGTCAGCAGGACGGCACCGCGATCGCCGCGCTGCTGTTCGGCGACGTGAACCCCTCCGGCAAACTGCCCATCACCTTCCCGCGGAGTCTGGCCGACGTGCCCGCCTCGACCACCGCGCAATGGCCGGGCCAGAACGGTCAGGTGCAGTACTCCGAGGGCGTGGACGTCGGCTACCGCTGGTACGACACGAAGAACATCACGCCGCTGTTCCCGTTCGGCTTCGGCCTGTCCTACACCAGTTTCGGGTTCAGCAACCTCCAGGTCTCCGGCCTCAACGCCAACGGGACCGCCACCGCGACCGCGACCATCACCAACACCGGCAGTCGCGCCGGCACCGACGTCGCCCAGGTCTACGTCGGCGACCCGGCCTCCACCGGAGAGCCGCCGAGGCAGCTCAAGGGTTTCCAGCGGGTGACCCTGGCGGCCGGCGCGAGTTCCACGGTCAGCTTCCCGGTGACGCTGCACGATCTGGCCTACTGGAACGACGGCACGAGCAGTTGGACGACGCCGACCGGCAGCTACCAGATCATGATCGGTGACTCCTCGACCCCGCAGCTGTCCGGCACCCTCGCGGTGAACTCGACCAGTGCCGGCAACACGGTCACCGTCACCGACCCGGCCGGGATGAGCAGCATCGTCGGCACCTCGGCCACGCTGCCGATCAGCGCCACCGACTCGGCCTCCGGCCAGACCCTGCGCTACACCGCGACCGGTCTGCCGACCGGCCTGTCCATCAACGCCGGCACCGGTCAGATCTCCGGCACCGCGACCTCCGCCGGCACCAGCACGATCACCGTCACCGCGACCGACACCACCGGTGCCAGCGGCTCCACGACGTTCGTCTGGACGACCAGCGCGATGAGCACCACCGGGCCGATCCTGGCCGGAGTCGGCAGCAACCTCTGCGTCGATGTCCGGTCGGGCAGCAACACCGACGGCACTCCGGTGCAGATCTACACCTGCAACGGCACCGGAGCGCAGGAGTGGACGGTCAACGGCAACGACACGCTGGAAGCGCTCGGCAAGTGCATGGACGTCACCGCGGCCGGCACCGCCGACAAGACCCTGGTCCAGCTGTATGACTGCAACGGCACCGGGGCCCAGGTCTGGCAGCCGCAGTCCAACGGCTCGCTGCTCAACCCGGAATCCGGCCGCTGTCTGGACGATCCCAGCGCGTCCACCGCGCTCAGCACCCAACTCCAGATCTACGACTGCAACGGCACCGACGCGCAGGACTGGACGCTGCCCTGACCTGCGTGTCCTGATCAACTGAGACCCTCTGTATCCGCCTCCCGCGGCGGGGTTCGGCCCGGCCCTCAACGGTGAGGGCCGGGCCGAACTTAATGTCCGAGCGGGAGGTCGATCGGCTAGGAGAGCGCCAGCGCGAAGATGTGGATCTCCGGTGCGTTCGGCAGCGTCACGGTGGCCACCGTCCTGGTCGGATCAACGGCCACGCTGTTGTAGAAGACGTAGTAGTCGTTGCCGTAGTTGGCCGGACCGGTCGGCGTGTCCCGATGATCGGTGGTGATCACCGGCTCCGCGCCGTAGGCGGTGGTGCCCTCGCAACACCAGTTCGGGAAGCCGAGACTGACCTGGCTGCTGGTCCCGTCGGTGTAGGTCACCGTGACCGGACTGCTGGTCGCGCCGGCCTCCGAACCGAGGAAGGCGAGCGTGTCGCCCTGCCCGGAGACCGTGATGATCTGCCCACCGGCAACCACGTTGTCGTTCGTCCCCGATGCCGAGGATGGCCAACGCAGCGAGGCCCCGTCGTGCGTGATGGTCGCACCGGGAGCCGCACCGGCCGAGGCCAGCGCCTGCGCCGAATAGCTGTCCCCGTCCCCGTCGAAATTGCCGGGGGTGGTGTTCGACTCGTCGGTGACGGCCACATTGTCGAAGGCCTGCGCGAGATTGTCATAGGGCGTGTTGGTGATCCGGGTCTGCGCGGCAGTCGCGGTGCCCGACTGGAAACCCAGCCACCGATAGGACACCGTCGCGGTCACCGTGTTCGTCGCCTGACCGGGTGGGGGTGCCGGCGCGTTCACCGCGAACCTCGCCGTGCCGTGGCGTCCCGGCGCGACGGTGCCCACCCGCGTGCTCGCCGGGCTGATCGACCAGCCGTTCGGACCGGACAGCGACACCGACACGTCACTCAGCGGCAGAATGCCGTTGTCCGCGACGGACACCGTGGCCGGGTTGCTCCCGGACACCGTCACCGCGACCGAGGGCGCCGCCAGCGGCGAACCGAACCGGCTGACCCGGTACATCACCGTGCCGTGCGGCGGCACGTTCGCCGAGATCACCCCGGCGCTGCTGGTGCGCTGCTTGCTGACCAGATCCGTCAGCCCGTAGAGGCCGGCGCCGGCGAAACCGACCTTGTTCGCGCTGGTGGTGATGGTCTGCGCGGTGTCGCCCTTGTTGAACAGCACCACCGCCCGGTCCCCGTTGGCCAGCGGCTTGGACAGCACGTCGTAGCCGTTGCCCGACTGCACCACCGTGCCCTGCGCGCCGAGCCGATCCTGGTCGACTGCGATGACGTCCCTGTTCTTCACGATCGCGAGTTCGGCCGGCGTCAGCTTCGACAGGTCGGTCGAGAGCAGCAGCGGCGAGGCCAACTCGGACCATACGTCGAACTGGCTCTGTTCCTCGGTCAGGTTCAGGCCGCCGTTGCCGATCTCCAGCATGTCCGCGTCGTTCCAGTGGCCAGGACCGGCATAGGCGGCGAGGCCGGGCGTGTTGTCCTGGCTGTAGTTGTCCAGCACGCTCGGCCAGTCATCGGCGATGTCGTCGCCGTAGCGCCACAGGTTCCCGTTCTGCGCGATCCAGCTCATGATGTTGGTGAAATCCGAACCGGAACAGCAGTAGTAGGCCGGCGCCGACTCGGAGAACAGCATCGGCCGCTTGGTGTTCAGCAGCGCCTGCGAGGCTTCCTGGTAGACGATGTGCGCGACGTCGCCGGCCGACTTGCCGGGATACTGGTCCAATGGCTGGTAGCAGTAGTCGAGCTTGAGATAGTCGACGCCCCAGGAGGCGTACTGGTCGGCGTCGGTCTGGAAATGCCCGTAACTGCCGGCCGCGCCCTGGCAGGTTTCGTAGCCGGCGTCCTCGTAGATGCCGAACTTCAGCCCCTTGCCGTGGATGTAGTCGCCGAGCCACTTCATCCCGTTCGGGAACAGACTGCTGTTGACCTGGAGATTTCCGTTGGCATCGCGGGTTTTCCGCATCCAGCAGTCGTCGATGTTCACGTACTGGTAGCCGAGTTCGTTCAGCCCCAGCTGCACCATGTCGTCAGCGGTGTTGGTGAACAGCTGCTGGTTGATGTTGCAGCCGAAGCCGGCCCAGTCGTTGAAACCCATCGGTGGCGTCGTGGCCAGTCCGTTGTAGTCGTCGACGTGCGCGGGTGGGGCGGGCAGGGTGCTGGGCGTGTTCGGGGTTGCGGCGACCGCGCCCTGGCTGAGGCCGAACGCGGCGAAGGTGAGGGTTGCGGTGACTCCCGTGATCAGCGCGGTGCGTACACCGCGTCGGGGTCCTGATCGTAAACCGGATCGTGATGGCAACGGGCGCTCCTGGCAGGGATCGGACGCGGGGGATCGGCTGGGCGAACTCTGATCGATCTTGCAAATTTATGCATGAAACTGCGTACTAAGACGCAAGTTAGAACGTTAACGCGCGCTGGTCAAGGGCTGGGCGGCGGAAAACGGCCCGTTGAACACGACATGCGGCCGATCGTCGGATGCGGCATCATCGACAGCGGGTGTCCACGTGAAAGCCCCGGCTCATCATGGTTGAGCCGGGGCTTTTGTTCGCAGAAGTAACTAGTGGTCGAATAATCCGTTGCGCACCGCGTGCACGAACTCCAGACCTCGTGCCGCAGTCACCGCGAGGACCGGGCCGCGCTGGTTCTTCGAATCCCGCACTCCCAGTTGTTCATCGGCATGGCCAAGCTCGACGCACTGGTTGTTCGCGCCGCCGCTGTAGCTGGACTTACGCCAGGCGAACTCGACGCAGCTGTCATCCTGGCCACCGCTGTAGCTCGACTTGCGAAACTCCGCATCTCGCCAGTTGGCGAGCACTGTTTCGGTCAAGGTTTCACCTCCTTCATGGCTCGCCTAATGATCGCACGCGACTTGGTCTGATCTGGTGCCAGCGCTTGCAGCCTGGTCAGCACTCGTCGGTAGGTAGCGATCTCCTCGGGTTTCTCGAAGTACTGGCCGCCGGTGATCGGCTCGGAGTACACGAGGCCGGGATCGTTTTCCATCGCCGTTGGGAAGGTCATCACGATGAACGTGCCACCGTCTTCGTTCGGTGTGGCTGCCGCGTCCAGGGGCAGAACCTGGATGTCGATCCGAGGTTGTTTGGATAGCTCGACCAACTGGGCGAGCTGGTTGTACAGCGCGGTGGGGTTGCCTCGCGTTCGATAGAGCACCGACTCGTCGAGCACGGTCCACAGATGGGCGGGCGAGTCCTCGCGATCGAGGATCTGCTGGCGGACCAATCGGAGTTCGACGAGTTGCTCGACTTGTTCTTCCGACAGATCGGCGTTGCCTCGGATGACGGCCTCGGCGTACTCGCGGGTCTGGAGCAGGCCGGGTACGACGACTGTGTCGAAGCTGGCGAGTTCGGCCGCGCCGGATTCCAGGCCGAGGAACAGGTCGAACCACTTGGGTACGTTACCGGACAAGCCACTCCACCAGTTCTTGGCCTTCTTTGCGGCCGAGAGCAGTTCGCGCATGAACTCGATCCGGTCAGCCTTGCCGTAGAACGCGAGCAGTAGCTCAAGATCACCGGCGCTGATCAGCCGATCGCCGCTCTCCAGGTTGCTGACGTGCTGTGTCGTTCGATCGAGGCGCGCTGCCGCGTCCTTCTGGGCGAGACCGGCTTCCTTGCGCCAGTGCAACAGCGACAGCGCAATGGCGCGTTTGAACAGGGCTGGGCTGCCTGACCGCAACGGGGCTGGGATTGCTGATACGTCCACGGTTGCCTACTTTCCCTCGACCGTTGCTTCGGCCGAGCCGGTCTTCCAGCACATCACCCGAACGAGTACTGCGTTGATATTGACTCTGTTGATTCAACAGAGTTGCATAGACATCGGACTAGTTCACGCTCATATGTGAAACATAGTCCCCAGGGACGCCGTTCGTTGTGGACACCCCAATACCGCGCAACGGCGTCCCTGGCTTGACACCCGTCTTTCCCACGAGCTGACCGAGGAGAGTCGTGGCAGATCCGGTGTTGTTGGTGGAATGGGGCGTGATCGGTGCTTCGTTGGCCGTGATCGCCTCCCGGCTGCCGCGTTATCCGTCGATCTGGCGCTGGCGGCTGCGGTGCTGGATTCGCAGCCAACGACCGGGGCGGCTCCCGTGATCGAGCGGGATCGGGCACTGCTCAAACGGCTGGCCACGGTCAATCTCGGTCTCGGCGAGGTGGTCTTGCGGATGCTCGACCGCGAGCACGACGGCGAACTCGATCCGGAGGATCTGCGCGCGGTCGGCGAACCGCTGCGCCAACTCGGGGCCGACATGCTCGCTCGCGCCAACGAAATCAACCATCCGTCGAT